>JALZJF010000073.1 GCA_030859905.1 Acidobacteriota bacterium | reverse complement strand
GCAAGCCAATCACTTACAGCGATGCCGGTGTTGATATCGACGCCGCCGACCGCGCGACCGCGAGAATCAAGGATCTCGCCCGGCAAACATTCAATGAGAGGACACTTTCCGAAATTGGCAGCTTTGGCGGAATGTTTGACGGCGCTTTCCCGCGGCTGGGCCACCCGGTTCTGGTTGCTTCCGCGGACGGCGTCGGGACCAAGTTGAAGATTGCTTTTCTCACCGGCGTGCACAACACGATTGGACGCGATCTGGTTAATCATTGTGTGAACGACATTCTCGTCCAGGGCGCGCGGCCACTCTTCTTTTTGGATTACATTGCCACCGGCAAGCTGTCGCCTGAGGTTGTAGCGAGCGTGGTGGAGGGAATTGCCGATGGCTGCCGCGAAAACGGTTGTGTCCTTCTGGGCGGCGAGACCGCTGAGATGCCCGGCTTTTACGACGACGGAGAATACGACGTGGCCGGGTTCATTGTCGGCGTCGCCGATCGCGAGAAAGTAATCGATGGTAAGGACATCGCCGCTGGCGACGTCGTCCTCGCGCTCCCTTCCGTTGGTTTACACACCAACGGCTATTCGCTGGCCCGCAAACTCTTCCTTGAAGTGGCCGGCTACACGGTGAACACGGAAGTGAACGAACTGGGTACGACTGTTGGGAAAGCGCTGCTCCAACCGCACCTCAGTTACCTTCAAGCATTGGATGGACTGCTTGATGAGAGAGTCGTAAAAGGTCTTGCTCACATAACCGGTGGCGGTCTCACCGGCAACATCCCGCGCATTTTGCCGGAGGGCGCCACTGTGGAGATCCGCAGAGGCAGTTGGCCCAGTCTGCCCCTATTCAGTCTTTTGCGGGAGATCGGGAATGTCTCTGAGGCCGAAATGTATCGAACTTTCAACATGGGAGTGGGAATGGTTATAATCTGCGCCCTGCACCACGCTGAACTCATTCAGTCTCACATCAATAGCCTCGACGGGCATTGTTATACGATTGGTACTGTTATCTCTGGGCGGCCAGAGGTGACGTACGTCTAAAGCCTGGCTGGTGTAGCGTGACGAGCCCTTCCAAGATTTATCGCCTCGGAATCCTGATCTCCGGGCGCGGTTCAAACATGATCGCGCTCGCATCTGCGGTTGAGCAGGGACGCATCCCTGGTGCTGAGATTGCTCTGGTCATCAGTGACCAGGCCGGCGCGGAAGGTTTGGCACGCGCCGCCGCGCGCGGTTTGAAAACCCTGGTGATCGAACGAGATGATCGCACTCGTGAGGAGCACGAAGAGGAGATTGTGGCTGCCCTCGGCGAACGCCGGATCGATCTTGTCTGCCTGGCCGGTTATATGCGTCTACTATCCCGCTACTTTATCGACGCCTATCGCGGATGTATCCTCAACATCCACCCCAGTCTGCTTCCCGCTTTTCCGGGCCTGGCCGCGCAGCGACAAGCTTTAGACAATGGAGCTAAGTGGAGCGGCTGCACTGTCCATTTCGTCGACGAGACTCTCGATGCTGGTCCCATTATCGCTCAAAGCATAGTGCCCGTTTTGGAAGCTGACAGCGAAGAAACCCTCTCTGCCCGCATACTGGAGCAGGAGCATCTGCTCTATCCGGAGGCTGTTGCTCTCATCGTCGGAGGTAAGTATGAGATTGTTGGCCGTCGGGTTTTAAGGAAGCAATAGCAAATCTCTTTTTCAGCAGACTGGTAGCTAGAGGGCGTATCTTGCCAACATCTGCTATTTACGATTTCACGATTTACGATTTACGATTGCCCAATATTGCCCAATGACAATTGAGGAACAACTCGAGCACCTCCGCAAGGGCACCTTTGAAATCATTCGCGAGAATGAGTTGCGAGCCAAGCTCGAAAGGTCCGCGAAGAGTGGTAAACCGTTGCGTATTAAGCTGGGCGTCGATCCCACTGCTCCCGACATACATCTCGGGCACACGGTCGTCATTCGCAAGCTGCGTGCGTTTCAGGATCTCGGGCACACGGTGATTTTCTTAATTGGCGACTTCACCGGACTGATTGGCGACCCTTCCGGAAATTCCGCCACGCGTCCGCAACTCACGCGCGAAGAAATCAACGCTAACGCCGAGACATATAAACAGCAGATTTTCAAATTGCTCGATTCAGATAAGACGGAGATTCGATTTAACGCAGAGTGGATGGATAAGTTGGGCTCGGATGGCTTCATCCGCCTGGCTTCTCACGTGACCGTCAAGCAGATTCTCGAACGCGACGACTTTGCCAAACGCCTGACTGACGAACGCCCCATTGCCTTGCACGAACTGCTCTACCCGTTGACGCAGGCTTACGATTCGGTTGCGCTCGAAGCTGATGTCGAGCTGGGGGGCACTGATCAGAAGTTTAACCTGCTGATGGGACGGAACCTGCAACGCGAGTATGAACAGGAGGCACAGGTTTGCGTTATCATGCCGCTCCTGGAAGGCACGGACGGCGCGCAGAAGATGTCGAAGAGTCTCGGAAACTATATCGGCATCAACGAACCGCCGGCGGAGATTTTTGGCAAGGTAATGTCGATCTCGGATGATCTGATGTGGCGCTATTTTGAACTGCTGACTGACAAGACGTCCGCTGAGATCAGCCGGCTCAAAGTCGACGTCGGAGTTCTCGCGCTTAACCCACGCGCTGCGAAAGTCGACTTGGCCAAACTGATCGTTACGGACTTTCATTCAACGGAAGCAGCCGCAGCCGCTGAGGAAGAATTCGACCGAGTCTTCAAGCTTAGAGAGCTTCCTGACGCTATTGCAGTGCGATCGATTCCAGCAAAGCTATGGAAGTTGCCGCGATTGCTGGTCGAAACTAATCTTTCACCTTCAATGGCGGAGGCTCGCAGGCTCATCGAGCAAGGCGGCGTACGGGTAGGTGGGGAGCGAGTGTCTCATGTAGATGCTGAGATTGAATTGAAGACTAATCAGGAGATCGTCATTCAGGTAGGCAAGCGTCGTCATCTGCTCGTGCAGGGCGAGTAGCACGGGTCTTGACGGCGTCTTCCCACTGGTTCAATATTTCAATCTGGCAAAAAAGGCAATGATCAGACCAACCTCAATTCGGGCGCTTCCAAGCTATCGCCTATATCTGGAGTTTTCTGATGACACAAAGGGCGAAGTGGATTTGTCCGATCTCGCTGGCCGAGGGGTCTTCGAAGCTTGGGACAATCCAGGCTTCTTTGAAAAAGTTCATATCGGTTCTCATCGCGAAGTTAAGTGGGACGACGAGATCGAACTGTGTGCGGATTCCCTTTATTTGAAACTGACAGGCAAAACTCCCGAGGAGTTGTTCCCAAAACTCCGTCGTGAGCAACCTCATGCCTGAGCTTTGCCGCTTCTACGGCATTATCATCAGAATAATGTCTACCGCAAGCTACGAAAGACATCACAAGGAGCAAAACCATGGCTGAAGAAAACAACGCCTTCATCTGTCGTTGGTTTGAGGAGGTATGGGCGCAATAGCAGGAATGTCGGCAGCGATCGCTACGGAAGACACTCTAATTATCGAGACGCCGGAGCGGGTGCCCTTGCACTTCGCCCTGGCCTCCATTGGGAATCGCTTTCTTGCCTGTGCAATCGATCATGCTTTGCAGGCGCTAATAATGATCCTGATGGGGATCGCTTTCTTCACCCTGGCAAACTATTCGAGTCTCAGTGATCAGCTTACGAGCGCGCCGAAGTGGGTCTACGCAGTCTTAATCCTCGTGCTGTTTCTAATCATCACCGGCTACTTTGCTTTCTTTGAGTGGCTTTGGAATGGACAGACCCCTGGAAAGCGTTGGCTCAAGCTGCGCGTAATTCGCGAAGACGGCCGCCCGGTAACTTTTTGGGAGGCCGCCGTCAGAAATTTGCTGCGTAGCTTCGATATGATGCCCGCGCCCTTCTATTCAATTGGATTGATTTCAGTTTTCAGCAGTTCGCGAGATCAGCGGGTTGGGGATCTGGTTGCGGGAACCGTGGTGGTGCGGGAGCGCGAGGCAGAGGCGCCGGCCTTCGCGCAAGTGTTTGCCGCGGCGGTGAGTGATCCGGCGCAACGTCGATCATTCAAGCCCGTGGAGTTCACCGCTGACCTGAGCGGGTTAACGGAGTCCGAGATCCAGGTGGTGGAAACATTTCTTCGCCGGCGCTGGGATCTGCAGGACGTACCGCGACAATGGATGGCGTGGCGGGTTTCACTGCCTATTATGTACAAGATTCGTCCCGCTTACGATGTGTCAACATTTACCTATGAAGGTTTTCTCGAGGAATTGCTCCATCGCTACCGCGCCACGCACCGTTTCATCGACTGATTAAACGCTAGGGCAGGGAGTTGATCAGATGCGTAGAAGCAAATGATGAGTGTAATCGCCCATTGACCCGGTCGCTACGAAGCTGTGAAAGAATTAAAGAATTGGATTCAGTTTCACTTCAAGATGCCACCGGCTCGTCCGGTGGAGTCTCACGTTAGCTGCTACCAAGAGTCTCAAGGAGACTTCTAAAGATGCCACCGGCTTGCCCGGTGCGGTTTGCTTGTGAGGGTCCGGGATGTCGGAGCGTTGGCGGAGGCAATCGGTGCCCTACTAAGTGACGAAGAGAGACGACAGGGAATTGGCCAGGATGCTTGCGAGGATGTGAGGCTTCGATTCAGTC
>JALZJF010000062.1 GCA_030859905.1 Acidobacteriota bacterium | reverse complement strand
GATTGTCGGTGAAGGTGGGTGGCATTTTCCAGAGCATCTGCTGGTACCACATGCCGCCAACGAAGAAGCGCGCCAGCCACATGTAAACGTTCTGAATATTTCGTTGCTCGGAATTTCGCACGAGCGTTAATACCGCGATGACTGCGCTCGCAAACAAGAGGAAGATAAACGCGTAGATTGGAAACCGGCCGTGCAGCGTACTTTTCTGAAAGAACGCGAAAAGATCCTGGAAAGGGTTTGACATGTTTAGCTCCGCACTCTGATTTTTATTGGTCAGTTAAGCCAATTTTTGCAACTCGTCGAGAATGGTGCTCATCTTGACCCGGAAGAAGTAATTCTGTCGCACTTCAACGAAGCGCACGATCTGGGCCTTGATTCTGCCGCAGCAATCAAACTGTCACCTGAAGATTTGGCCGCCGCTCACTGGCTGCTCGCAAGGACTCCCTATCTCCTGGAAACTAGTTTGCCCGGTGTGTTTGCAATCGGGATGTGCGCGGAGACAGCATCAAGCGCGTCGCAGACGTAAGTGAAGGATCGATTGCTGTGACGTTCGTACATCAGGTGTTCAACGCCTAGAGGAAACGACAGTGACGAGGAGAGACTGGACGGACGACAAGAATGTTGATGGTTACCAGGATCCGCTGGTGGAGCACGTCTATTCTGAACCTCGCTACCTAATTTCAAACGCCCAAGAAGAGCACAACTCATTTTCAGCCTGCCTGTAAATATAAGAAAAAACGACACTTCCGAGCGCGCCTCTATTGCTGAGCAAAAGCGAGCGCCTAAGTCTTTAAGAATCAATGGGTACACGGATTCATGGACCACCAGGGCATCGAACATTCGCCTGTAAAAGGCATTTTATGCGATTCCTGCCCGCTTGCGCCAGCAATAGTGCCAACACTCAAGCCGAAGCTTGAGGTGCCTGAACTCCGCATCAGAAACGCGCCACTCGGCTCTTTTTGCTAACTGGCAGACACTAGCCATACATGCCGTGAACATCTTCAGATCCAATTCAAGTGTCTTCTAAGCTTGCTCGCTCACTTCATTGTCCGCCGTGCCTAGAAGAGATTCAGAGCGTCAACGTCACCGAAATTCAGGCAGATCGATGAGGATGACATTTGCATTTTCTTTCAGGCGGCTGAAGATGATTTCTTTTCCGTCAGGAGAAACATCGAAGTCGTTGATGAGGAACTCACGGCTGAAGTTGGTAAGCTGAGGTTGCTGTCCAGTGACGAGGTCGACTGACCAAAAGTTCTTGTGCCAGACATCTCCTTTGAGCACGACTAGGACCGGCCGTCCGGGCAGGAACGAAAAACGGCTTGCGCCTCGCGAGAGTATTAGTTCAGGTATGCGGTACGGTTCGCCGTCTGCTGTTATGGCCTTCAAGATAAAGGTAGTGCCTATTTCTACGCCGGAGTAGACCAGGAAGCGTCCATCCGGAGACCAGACAGGATTCGCGGCTTGTTCGGTGACCAGCTGAATGGGCTGTCCTCCATTCAAGGGAATAGGTTGCGCCTTCGAGGACTCTGCCGTGCGACCCACTCCATAATTCAACAGCTGTTCCGTCAGCCAACTTCCAGACTCCGTCGTTTCCGCCCTTTGAGGAGAGATACAACAGATAGCTTGGACCAATCCGGGGAGAAAGCCCTCGTACTGTCGGAAGCATGATGTGCCGCGCCGCAGGTTCTTCGACCGCGCGATCCGAAATTGGCACGCGCCATAGAGCCGCGTCCGGATTCGCCACAGTAGCCACTAACCTCCGTCCGTCCGCGCTGGCGGCGATGGACGTATGTATATGGCGGTGGACACGCGACTCGGGCGCAAGGTCGCGCTCAAGCTTTTGCCTTCATCCTACACAGGTGACGCAGACCGCGTGCGCCGCTTCGGGCAGGAGGCGCGCGCAGTCTCCGCGCTCAACCACCCAAACATCGTCACCATCCACGAGATTGGGCAGGTGGACTCCCTCCACTTCATCGCCACTGAGTTCATTGAGGGCCAGACTCTTAGAGAGCACATGACCAACACACGGATGACCGTAGGCGAAGTGCTCGACATCGCCGCCCAAGTCGCGTCCGCGCTTCAAGCGGCCCACGACGCTGGCATCGTCCACCGCGACATCAAGCCCGAGAACATCATGCTGCGGCGAGACCGGATCGTGAAGGTACTGGACTTCGGCCTCGCCAAGCTCACGCCGCAACAGGTGGCGGCAGTCGACCCGCAAAAGCCGGCCAGATCAATGCTCCAAGACGAACGCGGGCGTGATCATGGGCACCGCGCAGTATATGTCGCCAGAGCAGGCGCGCGGGCTGGAAGTTGATTACCGCACGGACATCTTTTCATTCGGTGCGGTGCTTTACGAAATGCTTACGGGGAAGCAGGCGTTCAGGGCCGGGTCGGTAGGTGAGGTTATGAGCGCGATTTTGAGAGATGAGCCGGACGAGCTTACCCAAGCGGACGGCAAGCTGCCGCCTCAGCTTGTGCGCATCATGCGGCGCTGTCTGGAGAAGAAGCCGGAGGAACGGTTTCAATCCGCGAGTGATCTCGGTTTCGCGCTGGAAGCGTTGGCATTAACATCCGCGCCGCCAAATAGTGCTCCTAAAACCGCTGTGACTTCGGCGCCGAGGCACAGGTTCAGGTCGCTGGCTCTCATTCCGGTCCTAGTGGTTGCCGGAGTTCTCGCTTGGCGTCTCGGCCGGGCGGATTATTCATGGCGTAATCCGCTCGCCGACGCACAATTCACGCCGCTCACGGACTTCCCCGAAACGGAGGGGGACGCAGTGATCTCGCGAGACGGGAAGTTCGTGGCCTTTATCTCCGACCGGGATGGGCCTTTTGATGTCTGGGCAGGCCAGATCGGCACTGGCGAATTCCAGAACCTCACCAAAGGCCGAGCGCCGGATGTCGGAAACCCCAGGGTTCGGAAATTGACATTTTCGCCAGAGGGCTCGCAGGTTGCCGTGGAGGTTCGAATCGCGGGCCGGTCCTACTCGGTCACGCCGCCGCGCGTGCTCGACCAGGACGCGGCGCATTAAGTTTGCCGCGATCGCAAAGAAGTGGGCGCGGCTCTGCCAGTTCACATTTTTGGCATCAATTGGCCGCAGATACGCCTCGTTAATCAGGGCCGTCGTCTGCAAGGTATGGCCCGGACGCTCCCGCCGCAGGTAGCGGGCCGCCTGGTGGCGCAGCTCCTCGTAGACGATTGGGGTGAGCCTTCCGTCGTGTCAGACGAAAGAACATGGCGAACATTCGGCAACGAAACGGCAATCGTGACACCGCGAGATACGCTCAAAGCCAGCTACAAAGGGCAAGATGTGGGCGGCATTTACGGCGCGACAACCGTGTTGAGAAGAGTGGCTGATCGTGCTACATCTGCCAAATGCCACAGTCACGCCCGTTTCTTTCGTTCTTCTGTGTGGCTCGTAATAGCAGAGCACCGCACTGTGGCTGCGGCCAGTGAGTGTTCAACTCCCTTCGAGCCACCCAAAACATTTCGATTGCCGATTGACTCTCCCCGCCAGGCACTCTTCATAGTCCAAGGCCTAGCTATAGCTAAGTACAGGGTTTCATAAATATACGAACGTATCCCTGCCCTTTTTAGAAGTGCGGTGGCAAGCCCGAGCGCGACACCGCTTTGGATTCTCGATTTGTCTCAACTGGGAAGCACGATCCGTATCCAAAGCGCCGGCGTCGCTTCGCTTTGCCGGCGCACGCCAAACGAAGTGCGGTACTAAGCTAGGCCAGGGACAAAGACTGCAAAACGGCATTCGACCACCGGCGATTCCACAAGGGACTGTAGCCTAACTGGAATCACCCGACGCACCCATTCCTCGTTTTTTGCCTGCAGGAGGATCACGAGGTTGTCTGCGACTTGGCCAGTTCGTAGGTGCCATCCCAGTTGCACTCGAGCTCGGTCTCCGATTTCAGCACCGTCTTGAATTTGCCGCCGCCTGTGAGGCCGCGGTACTCGCCATCGCCGCCGGCAAATTTCCAGGTGCCTTCAACGGTCATTCCGCCGCCCGCCGTGGTCACCTGGCCCTCGAACGTTCCCCAGTCGCGGCCCTCATCGGTGTGGACGCTGGTGAAGTAGCCGCGCTGCGAGCCCTTGCCGACGAGCAAGTCGGTAACGCCCCAGTAGGTGATATTCGAGTTGTTCCACCGCGGATCGGGCGATTTATGCGTGCCGCTAATCTCGGCGATGCTCATTTCGTGGTTGGGTTGGTCGGTAAGTGGCATTGCGGACTGCTTCGTGATTTTTCCAGAAAAAGCTCCTGTTATGGAAGGCATGTTGTCTCCTTTTCTTTCTTAGGTTGGTTGTTTGGTGGATCGCGCGCATTGTGGCCCTCTTCTTCCGCTTCTGTCAACGGGCGGAATGAGGCCCGTCGCCGCGTCTCAGCAGAAGACAGCGCTGGACTGAACTCAATGGTCAGCAGCAAGGCTGAAAGGATAAGACGATCCACGAAAGCACACGAAATGACTCGAACTAAGACCTCTCTTCGTGTCCGTTCGTGTGATTTCGTGGATCGTTTCCTGGTGAATAAAGGCTCTTCGTGGATTCCGGGTTCACGCTCCAGGCTTGGTGCTGTCGCGAGCTCCGTTAGGAGCGCAATGTCTGGTTCTGTTACGCCCACAAATGGGCTGGATAGAATCAAATCTCGCGCCGGTCTATAAACATCTCGGGCCTAACGGCACTAAAAGACATTACGAAACAGCACATTGAAGATCAACTCTGCAATGTTCCTTCTCAATCCCATGACAGCAATGACCAAACTCAGCGCTCCTATCGAAGCTTTCAGTCTAAGGATTCGGACGCCTCGTAGTATAATCTCGCAGTTTGGTAAAGGATCCGGAAAACCAACTTAGATCAAGAGAAGGGGAAACGATGAGCAGCGAAGACTGGCGAGAACGCATGGAAAGGCAGATGGCGTTCATCGTCGAGCAGCAGGCGCAGTCCGAAGTCCGTTGGGCCCAGGCGGACGAGCGCTGGGCCCAGGCGGACGAGCGCTGGGGGCGCACCGAGGAAGGCATCCGGGCCCTGTTGGCTATTGCCGAAATACATGAACGTGAGTTCGCAGAGTTACGCGAGGTAGGACTTAAGACTGATCAAAGGTTGAACGCTTTGAGTGAGGCAGGCCTGGCCACCGATGAAAGATTGAGCGCTCTGATCAATGTCGTCGAGCGGCTAATTAGCGAAGGCCGCAATGGTAAATCGTGACCCCAAGCCAGTGAGCTAACTGGCGTTGCGCCAATCTGCGAACACTTAACAAAGCTTGAACACCAATCCTCAACTACTGAAACTCTCCCTCCATTAGTACTGTGCTTCATTTATATTTGCCGCCCTGCGGGCGGTGCGTCCGTATTTGGTGGCCAACCAGCGAGGCGCCAACGGAGCGAAGGCGAACGGCTATCTGACGAAGCGCCAAAGGTGGCGGAGCTGCTGCTGAAAATTTCCACGCGCGTCAGCGCGCACAGGGCCGCACCGGGATTGCCGCGGCCGACTTCTCGCGCATCCGCACCGCGGACCTCGGCCGGTTCACCGTCGATCGTCTGATGCACCATCAACCGGCTCGGGCCACGGGTGGAAGTGAAATTAAAAGTGCGACGCCGAAACAGGCCGAACCCGGCGTCATCGGCGTCAAGAACTAAGTAACCGGCAAGTTTCACCTTCAGCGCACGCGGATGATTCGCTGGTCAGTGTAGGTTTTACCGAACATGTCGGTCGTGCGCACTTCGATGAGTTGCGTTCCCTTCGACACATCGCGCGGCAGACGACCTATCCACAGATGCGTCGATTGGGCGGCTTTCGGCAGCTTGCGACCCGGCGACGGAACTGAACTTGTCTCCTGCATCTTCAGCCGCACGTAGTAAGGGTCCTCCTGTTCTGTGCGCTCCAGCGGTATCCAAGTCTTGCTACCACGAATGCGCATCTCTACTTTCGACCGCTCCGATCCGGCGAAGACGTTGACTAACACTTCCGTTCTGGCGCTCTCTTCCGCTGCAATCACCTCCGGCGCGAAAATGTTCATCTGGTGTGAGGCGGGGCGGCGCGCGGCGCGGAACTCGACCGTATATTTGTTGCCGTCGAAGTTGACGAACGAATAGCCGTTCGGCGCGCCATCACGCATCGTGGTGTGCGGGATGCCGTTCTCATCAGGCGCGCCCGTCCACCAACTGCCGCAGACGGTAGCATGATTCACGTGGTGATGCGGCGCCTGCCCCGTCCAGCCGTCTTTGCCCGTGAAAAAGATGTGCTGCTGAATATGCGTGTGAGCCGAGAGCGAGAGGGTGTGGGGGCGTGCGGCGAGCAGGTGAAACAATTCCTGCCGGTCGTCGACCTCGACCAGCGGAATGTGCATCGTTAAGACAATTAGATGCTCCTTGGGCACGAACGTCAGATTGTTTCTGATGAATTCGAGCTGCCGCGCACCCAGATTGCCTTTGTATGTTCCGCGTCCTTCAGGGGTGCTGCCCGACCACTCGACATCGTTCATGACGATGAAATGCACCGGGCCATAATCGAAGGAGTAATACGAAGGACCATAGACACTCTCGAACGTCTCATCTGCCAATTCGTTATTTGGCGCGTCAAAGTTAATGTCATGGTTGCCGATGGTGTTGTACCAAGGGATGTCGATCCTGGCGATGGTGCGGTTGAGGCTCTCGAAAAGTGACAGGTCATCGAACATAATGTCGCCGAGAGTGATGCCGAAAGCGGCCTGCTCTCCGATTAGGCTCTCGATAACATCATGCGCGATGTAATCAATCTCCTGCTGGTCGCGCGGCTGCGTATCGCCGAAGAGGATGATGCGAAACTGGTCAGGCTCCTCGCGCCGCGAGAGAGGAAAATCAACGGAGGCGGGCAACGCTCCGGTCGGCGCAACGCCCTTGTATTGAAAATTGGCGGGCGACCCCGCAGGCTTGTGTATGTAGTAGAAGCGTGGCAAATTGTTTTTGCCGATGCGCGTCATCCATCCTCTGGGTTTGACGACGAAAATGATTGTGTCATTGCTTATGGGCAGGCGATAGCGTCCCTGGGCGTCCGTTTTGACGACTTCGCGCCCGTTCGAGACGCGCACGCCTTCCAAGCCCTGCTCGCCTTCATCGCGCGCACCATCATTGTTGCGATCATGAAAGACGACGCCATTAGCAAACTGTCTAGGTTGATTAGCGTTCGCAGTTGTCTGCCCCTGTGCTTGTCCAGCCAGCGCAATGAAGAGCACGACAACAAAGGCTAAGGGTCGCTTTGTCAACAGTTCCTTCCAAAAAATCATTCTATTTTCACCCTACGAAGATGATTCTAGTTAACGCGATGTCCTGAAAGTATGTGCTTCAGAAGATAATCTTCACGCCGAACTGCAATTGTCTCGGATCAAGCTGGCTGAGTACCTGCCCGAAGGTCGTGGGGTCGTTGATGATCCTGCCGACGACCGTGTAGTTCGGGCGGTTGAAAACGTTGAAGGCTTCGGCGCGCAATTGTAGCTGTAGAGACTCGCGCACTGGGATTGTTTTCGCAACGGCGAAATCCATGTTTATCAAATCGGGGCCAATTACCGTATTCCTGCCGAGATTGCCGAAAGTGAATGGCGGCGGAATGATGAAAGCATTTGGGTTGAGGAAGTGTCCGCCGGTTCGCTCTGAGTGTGGAAGTACGGCCGAGACTCCAACGACGGCGTTGGGACGGATAAAGATACCGCCCGTGCCCGCTCCCGCTCCCGCCGTGTCGCCGCGCAGGTTGACGGTAAATGGAAAACCGGTCTGCATCGTGTAGATGCCGGAGAGTTGAAAACCTCCGAGCAGCTTCGACGCCAGCCCGTATGTCAAGAATCTCTTTCCGCGTCCCCAGGGTAGATCATAGACAAAATTCGTGACCCATCGGTGCGCGACGTGATAGGGCGCAAGTCCGCGCTCCGCTTGCAGATTAAAAGAGTCCTGCGGCGGAGAGTTTTCGCTGCCGCCGACGCCGCCCGCATTGCGAAACTGCGGCGCGTTGGTGATCGCCTTCGAAAGAGTGTAAGAACTGAGGAAGGAGAAGCCTTGCGTAAATCGCTTTTCCAGACGCATGAAGAACGCATGATAGGTCGACTGCGCGGAGTGCGGCAGATAGTTGATGAAGGTGACCGGCACGCGGTCGCTGGTCACGTTGATGTAGTCCGGGAATTGTGTGCCGGGCGCAAACGTGAGGCTGGCGAAAGGTCTTCGCGGGTTGACTGCACCGGGTCCGGGTTGCGCGTTGTTTGGCTGCACGTTCTGTTCGAGTTTCAAGCCAAGTGTCGCCGTGTAACCCACCTCTACGACGAGGTCGCGCATCAGCATGCGCTGCACAGAGAGATTCCATTGAACTGAATAGCTTGTGCGTTGGAACAGATCTATCCCTGCCGCCTGAATCTGTACAGGTCCAACCACCGCCGGACCGAAGAAATCATAACCTTGCAAATTAGGCACAAGTTGACTTGCAGCATTGATAGATTGGGCGATGTTGCCGGGCAAGCCTGCGGCGAGCCGGAAAAGCGGGTTCGCATCAGTTGCAGCATAAAAGACTCCGGCTCCGGCGCGCACGACTGTCCCGTCCAGCGGCTCCCACGCGAGACCAGCGCGCGGCGCGAAGTTATTTTTGTCCGTGAAAGCGCATCCACGCGGATAACCGCTCTGACCGCACACAAACAGAATCGGCGAATAGAAACCCGTGCGTCCTTCGGCGAAGATGGATTGCGGGCTGGGCACGTTGCGGTAATCAATGCTCGACATCTGCCCGTGCTTTTCGTGCATCGGAGGCGCGAGTTCATAGCGCAGCCCGAGATTTAAAGTCAGATTCGGTCGCACACGCACGTCATCCTGAACATAAACAGAGTAGTATTGCTGCCTTCCGTCAATGCGACTCGGACCGATGGAGCGCGCGCCAATGTTCGGCAGCGCGAGCAGAAAATTAGCGATCGCGTTGCCGCCCCCGACTCGCGTGAGCTGCCCCTGCGCATTGAGGCCTGTTTGGCTGGTGAAGCCCACGTTGTTGTACGTAAAAGTGCCGTTTAAGTTCGCGGATTCGACGCGGTTATATTGTGTCCACAAGACCTCGCCGCCGAATTTGATGTTGTGGCTGCCACGCTGAAAAGAGAAGTTGTCGTAGAGTTGGAAAGTATTGTTGCGCACCAGCGAGATGCCCCCGCCGGTCGTGCCTGTAAAGCCTCCTGCTCCGCCTATGATCGGCGCGCCGGCGACGATGAAACGCGGAATAGCGCGTTGTTGCCCTGCTACATTGAACTCTAATTCAGGGAGTCCGCTTAACAAACGCAGACGGTTAAAACCGAAGCGCAGCTCGTTGACCGCGTTGCTCGAGACAACGCTCGTTAGAGCCAGCACGACATTCTGCGGGCGCCCGTTGTTGACGTTGTCGCGTCCAGGTACGGGTTCGGGGATGGTGGCGTCTTCTTCGGCGATGGAGTAACGTCCGAAGAAAGTGTTATTGGGCGTCACGTTGAAATCCACGCGCGCTGAATAGTTATCATTATCCTGCCTCAGCACACCGCTCTCATTAACATACAACGAAGTGCCCGGCACATTGGGCAGCGGCAGAGCTTGAATGGCGGTGAGCGCTACAGGATTAATACGATTCACTGGGATGCGATTGCCTAAGAACTGGTGGCGCACGCCGTTCTGCGTCGTCGCCGGATCGAAGATGCCGCCAGACGTGGCGCTGAAATCACCCTGCCGTTCTAAAGCGGTCGGAACGGTCACAGTCGTTAGTCCGGCCGCCGCCTGTCGCAGACGCAAGCTCTCATAGGCCCCGAAGATGAAGAGCCGATTTCTAAGAATCGGGGCGCCGATCGTTCCGCCGAACTGATTGCGCTGGAACTTCGGCACTTCGCTCGCAGCAAGATTGAACGGCCGCGCATCGAACACGCGGTTGCGCACAAACTCCCACGCCGAGCCCCGAATCTCGTTGCTGCCCGATTTTGTCACGACGTTTATCTGCCCGCCCGATGCGCGACCGTACTCGGCACTGAACATTGCAGTCTGCACCTGAAATTCTGAAATCGCATCAACACTCGGCGAGTAGTTCAGCGAGTTATAATCGGGATCTGTGTTCGCAGCCCCGTCCAACAGAAACGAAGTGTTGTTCGTGCGCCCGCCTGAAACGCTCAAGCCACCCAGTTGTCCCTGACGAATGTTATTCTGCTGCACCGCGCGCCCGCCCGCATTCGCTCCCGGCACAAGCAGTGCCAACTGCAAAAACTGCCGTCCGTTAAGCGGCAGAGCGACGATCTTCTCCCTACCGATCACCGTCCCTTGCCCCACCTTCTCGGTGTTGAGAAGCGAGGTAGTGCCAGTCACATCCACGGATTCGGTCGCCCCCCCGACCTCCATCGAGATGTCCAGTTTACCTGCCTGTGCGACCTGCAATCGCACCTCCGAGGCGCGAAACAGCTTGAAGCCCGAAGCCGCGACCGTGACCTCATGCAGACCCGGCGCAACCAAGTTGAAAGCGTAGCGTCCTTCGGCGTCGGTCACGGTTTCGCGTGCGTTGCCGGTAGCCACGTTCTGCAAACTTACGCGCGCGCCTGTTACTACCGCGCTCGCCGGATCGGTGACTATGCCCGTCAGAGATGATGTGTCGGACTGCGCATAAGCTGCGTTGCTAAATGCTAAAACACACAGCCACAGAATCAACAAGTTGCGCCAGAAGAGCTGGCCTGCGATACGCTTCATATATCTCCCCTTACCGGCTTGCTCCAAATACGGAGACAAGCGGGTTCAAGTAAGGACTATCGAAAACCTTGCTCTTTTCGAGTGTTAGAGTAAAAAATTAAACGGATGCTATTACAACGACGTTACCGCGACGCTAACAGTAGGTGAATTGTTAAGTGCAGTTCATCTGAGTCCGACTTCCACTCGATGCAGGCAAGATGGTAGGTTTGAAGTGTTGGGCGATTTATTTTGGCCCGTTAAGTTAGGAGCAGCGAGAGCCCATGTCTGAGAGGTTGATTCTTTTCTCTATTGATGAGCATCTTTGTCTTCTGTTTCTGATCAGTAACTGTCTTGATTATTTGGTTTTGGCTCCGATACCTGTGTGAAAGGAGAGGGAAGATGGTCGAGGACTTATCCACTCGTCATGACCTGGTTGGCAGCCTATTTACATTGGCGTCAACCCAAAAGGACTGGGAGCGTCATCGCTTGAGTGAAGATCAGACAGCGTTCTTTCATGAACACGGTTATCTCAAGGGCATTAAAATGCTAGATGAGAGGCAAGTGGATAGCTTGCGCGAGGAGTTAAATCAGTTGATGGATCCATCGCATCCTGGACACCATCTGTTCTACGAGTATCACTCGAACGAGTCGGAGGACCCGAACAGAGTAATCTTCCATGCTTTGGGAGCCTGGAGGATCATGCCTGGTTTTCATGATCTGCTCTGGAATCCGGCGTTTACTGTTCCCGCATCGCAGTTACTCGGAGGACCAGTGCGTTTTTGGCACGACCAGCTTTTCTGCAAGCCTGCGCATCACGGGGGTGTAGTCGCGTGGCATCAGGATTATTCCTACTGGACTAGAACGACGCCCCTGGCACATCTCACCTGTTGGATCGGCTTGGACGACTCAACTCGCGATAACGGTTGTGTACACTACGTCCCGGGCAGCCACCGCTGGCCCGATCTGCCCATCACAGGTCTGACGGGTGATATGGAGGCCATCCAGACTGTTCTGACGGATGAGCAAAAGACGATGTTTACGCCAGTCGCCATTGAGTTGAAAAAAGGCGAGTGCTCGTTTCATCATCCCAGAATGATTCATGGCTCTTACGAGAACAGTACCGATAAACCGCGACGCGGAACTGTCATCAACGTCATTCGTGACGGAGTGATGTCGAACACTGATGGGCCATTGCTCACAGACAGCTCTCAACAGTTGTCTGATTCGATTAGAGAGCAGATCATTCCGAAGGGGGATAAACTGGGCGGGCGGTTCTTCCCGCTGCTTTTTGATCCGTCGTCATAGATCGTACCTGAGCCAACAACGAACTTTTCTACGACATGAGCCGGAATTCGGGTTTTGATCATGCCACAAGCGTTGATGAGCTAAACGGTATCTGGCTCTGTGAAATGCGCATCCAGTCGTTAGCCTCGGCGTAGATCAAATTAACGGTTTGGCGTTGGCCGAATGGGTGAGTTCGGAAGAAAACCGTTAAAACGGTTGGGGAAATGAAGGTTCAAGCTCTCCACCGGGCTAAAGCCGCGGTGTGAATGAGAATTCACGAGCGCCACTACGTCATCAGGCATTGAGACTCACCACTTTTCGCTAAAGCCGCGGTGTGAATGAGAATTCACGAGCGCCTGTGCTCTGATCAGAGCCCTTACTGTGACCTGGGGCGCCCGCGGAGGGACGCCCCTACAAATGATTCAAGGCCCGCGGGCCGGAGAAATCCGCGTAAGTAATCACGATCATCTGGATTGCGAGTTTCAAAAAAAAACGGCTATTGTCAGTTCACAACGTAGTGCTTGAGAGTTTGACCGAGGAACTTGAGGTGTCGTATGAAAGTAATGAAATTCCCGCGGCGCTTAGTGCCTTGAAGTAAGTTGCGGCACTCATCCAGATCGCCACACCTGCATTGAAAGGAGTCGTTGGTGTCATCACCGAAATTCATCGCGCTTGCGGACTACCATGAGTATCACAGTGATGAAATGAAACAGCGCGCAGTTTCATTTTATGAACAAATGCGGCGCAGACGTACGGTGCGTCAGTTCTCTGATCGTCCTTTTTCTCGTGAGATCATAGAACAGTGTGTCCTTGCGGCAGCAACAGCGCCGAGTGGCGCCAATCTTCAGCCCTGGCACTTTGTGGTCGTCACGGATCAATCCGTGAAGCGTCAAATCAGGACGGCTGCCGAGGAAGAGGAAAAAGAGTTCTACAACAAGCGCGCGCCTAAAGAGTGGCTAGAGGCTCTCGCGCCTCTGGGGACAGACGAGCACAAGCCGTTTCTGGAGATAGCTCCGTATCTGATAGCGATATTCGAAGAACGATATGGGAGATTGCCGACTGGTGAGCAGGTTAAACATTATTACGCGAAAGAATCAGTGGGAATAGCAACCGGGCTACTGATCACAGCGATCCAGCAGGTTGGCCTTGTTTCGCTCACGCACACGCCAAGTCCGATGAAATTTTTGAATGAAATACTGGGAAGGCCAAGCAACGAATCTCCGTTTCTCTTGTTGGTAGTAGGCTACCCAGCTGAAGATGCGGTAGTGCCTGACATCAAAAGGAAGAGACTCGAAGATGTATGTACGTTTGTCTAACCAAGTCTACAAATAGGACGCATCCTAATGGTCATCTTTAAAGCTGCTCGTTAAATACGTCAACCAAGGTGCCGCCTTGCTTCTGATTATCACCGGCCCCTGGCTCGCTTTCACTCGACTGGCTATTTTTTGGCAGTTGTTCACCGCGCCGGATCGGCCAGTGGTGGTCTTCCGAAAGACGTCATTGGCCTGCATTCGAATTTTCTTCCCGTACCGCTTCCGAATCCGGAAGCACTCGCGCAGGCGAGCGATTGGTCAAGAGCAAAATGAGTCGAACGGCGGGCCGAATTCTAAAAACTTACGTTGCGCTTACGCTGCTGTCGACTTTTGCATCATCGTTCATCTGGGGCATCAACACTCTATTTCTGCTCGATGCCCTGCCGTTTATAGTGCTGGCTGTCCGCGTAAAAGCACCTTCAGACGTAATACAAGAGGAGAGGAAACCTGATGCCGCTGGAAAGCAGGGGCTTGGAAACGCAAAATGATTCCTGATGGTTCTTAGATCTATTATAAGAAGCTCGTCATGTGTTTTGGTCTTTACTACTCTCTTGCTGCCTCTTGGTATTAGCTGCTAACGACGCGTCCTCATCCGTCGGCGTATCGCGTTTGCGCTCGCCAAAGGCTCCGCCGACAGGATTAGCCGGCGGGATTGGCGCATAACTATCGCGCGCCTTATCTTCTTTTTGAGCCTCGGAACGTACACCGCGTTTTTGCGATTGTTGCTCGTCCATAAGTTCTCCTCTCAGACCGATCAACCTCGTCGAAGTTAGTTTAGAAACTCTCGTTGGGACTTGCCACGCCTAAACGGCGACCTCTTCGTGCGTCAGGCCCGCTTCCGAGTCAGTAAGATTACGTTCCAGTGGCATGGCTTTAACTTTCACGATTAGAGATGCCGCCTGACATCGCGGCCGAACTTTGAGGGAAGACATTTTGCCGACTCGAGGCGTCACGATCGGAATGAACGCGATTATCATCAGTCTTCGGACCCTCATCTAATCCCGCCAGGCGTTTGAATTCTGTATTGGTTATCCCTCGCGTTAGGAGCAAGAGACCCGCTGCCCCCAGTCCCGCGCCTAAAGCGTCTCGCCGCATGCCGCCATAGACCGCAAGCGACGCTCCGGCTGCACCTGCGACGAAACGAGCTGCCGGCGACCAATTCTCCTGTAGAAACTCGAATTGATGACCCTGCGGCTCCCGTCCTCCCTGGAGCGCGGGGTGATTGCCCGCCTCCTTATGAACCTCAAGGGCGTTAGCAACTTCGTTGACGCCTTGAACTTGTTTTACGCGCGTCAACAGGTTATCGACTTCGCCTTCGAGTACTGGCCCACTTAGGGTTACGTAGCCATCTTCCGCTGCAACTTCGATAGCGCCTGGATGAGATACGATTCTGCCAAGCTTAGAGCGCACGCGATCGATAAGCACAGCGTCGTCTATATCATCCGAAGTAAATTTTGATTGGATGCTTGTAGCAATCCCGCGTGCTCGGTTGCTCAAGTCACGAGCGGTAGTTTCGATCCCTTCACCAGTCTTCCTTGTAGCCGACACACACTTGTCGCGCAAAAGCGCGCGGCGTCTCCTTCCTCGATCGGGATCGAGCAAGTACATCACTGCCGTTCCAATTCCCAGTCCCGCGCCGAACGAAAGTGCTCTATTCATGGTTTAACTTCCTTTTCCTTGTTTTTGTGAACTTACTTTGGAGATCCAACCCATTTCGCTTCTCAGACAAAACAATCTGACTTTTTACCGCAAACGAAATGCCAAACTGAAGCAGCGGTTACGGAATGGCGATTTTAGTTATGACCCAGCCGAGCAAATGAAAGCAATGGAGAGGCGGCAGCCGGTATGCATCTTGCTTATTTCAAAACCAAGAAACGGCTTTAATAGGCAAGAAAAGAAGGGGATAGTTTGGCGCAGCTTGCCGCGCGATTTTCGGCTAGCTTGCTCATTCGTTTAAGCCTTGGATCTAGTGTGTGCTACTGGTACGAAAATGAACATCGACGTTCCGATCTCATGCGAGTACCAACCGACTGCACCAGACAAAACAGCTTTGAAGATCTTCGAGATCGCAGCGGATCGTTGGGTTGATTTCCTTTTCGTTAGCGGCTCTCTCGGAGCAGAGCGGACTTACTATGGCAAATGCCGAAGTAGAAAAAGAGGGTTGGAGCGCTGAAAAGCTTGGCGAAGAGTCGTCCTATGAGGGCATCACCGAAATAAGTAGGCGACTACGGCGCGGTGATGAGACTGCGGGGGACGCTAATGCGCGTGACGTGGCAGGGGTAATACCCGAGGAGGATACTGTTCACGGGAGCGAAACTCGGGACAAGTCGCGCGAATCAGCCCGGGAAAAATCAGACGACGAACAGTCGGCTGAGGAAGTCCCATAATGATGAGACGTTCATTTCTCCAGTTTTTCGCGGCGCTTTTTTTGGCCAAGTGTTTTTTCACGGTTACCAGTTGCAAGCTTCAACGCTCGTCAAATAATTCTTCAGACCTTCAGCGACAAAGCACGCCTGCGCAAACTGCGCCTAATTCTAATGCCATGCCAGAGTCAACTCAGGCCGCTTACGATTTTACGACCATTGACAAAATCCTTGAGCGAGCTGCGCCTCGGCTCGGCGGGTGTGCGCTGCTTTTAATAAAGGACGACAGGATAGTTTATCGAAAATCGTTTGGCCGCTACGGGGCAGACAAAGTAGTGCCCATTGCCTCGGCTTCCAAGTGGTTGTCGGGCGCGCTCATCATGACGCTGGTCGATGAAGGCAAGATATCGCTTGACGACACCATCTCGAAATACATCCCCGAGTTTGGGTCCGACAAATCTAGTATCACCATTCGCCATCTCTTCGCGCACACTTCAGGCCTTCCACCCGAGGCGCGTTGCCGCAACGATAAACGGACAACGCTTGAGCGTTGTGTAAGCGAGATGACCCGCCTAGAACTGAGAGCTGCCCCTGGAGAGGAGTTTTACTACGGCGGTGTCGCCATGCACGTCGCCGGACGCATCGCGGAAATCGTGAGCGGAAAATCCTGGAACGAACTATTTGCGGAAAAGATCGCTACACCGCTCGGGCTGGCGCGGACCGACTTTTTCGCCTACGGACCGACCGATAATCCACGTCCAGCAGGAGACGCAAGGAGTTCCGCCGATGATTACGGACGTTTTTTACAGATGATTCTCCAGCGCGGAAGCTTTAACGGAAAACGGATCCTGTCAGCGGCTTCCGTGGTGGAGATGCACAAGGATCATACCGGCGGCGCGCGCATCGCCTATACAATATACGAGAAACACCGTGCTCGTGATCCGAGCTTGCCGCGGGCGCGTTATGGCGTCGGTGTCTGGCGGGAAAAGGTGGACGAGGCTAGTCAACAACTGCGCGAGGCAAGTTCACAGGGGGCGCTGGGTTTCAGTCCCTGGATCAATGTTGAGCGCAACCTGGCAGGCGTGCTTTCCGTGCAAAGCTCTTTCAGCCGTGTCGTACCTGTGTATTTAGAGTTGAAAGAAGAGCTTCGGCGGATTGTGCCCGCAAGTGACAACCCTTTGGCCTTACATTGAGATCAACGAGCGCGGAGGAATTCAGAATGCGTAGGTTATACCTATCATGAGGGACCTATTGGAGAAGTTTTCCCCCGCAACAAAAGACGTCTCAAGCAAGGCGCGAAACAATAGACCGTCTGAATACAAGAAATGATTTTGGAGCAAGACGTGCCTTATGACCAACATGTGGATGTCCCGATGGTTGGAGTTCGATTCGGATTGATTAGTTCCACAATGCGTTGTTGGATTTTTTGAACCGCAGGAATTGATCTTGAAGTAGAATTCATGGAGGAGGCGACTATGGAAGCGACAAGGGTGACTGTGGATGAGGTAAAAGAGAGGATGGAGCGCGGCGAGCAATTCGTATTCGTCGACACCCGCAATCCAAAAGCTTGGAGCGAATCCGGCGATAAGCTGCCGGGCGCGATTCGTCTGCCTGCTGACGAGGTTGAGCAACGTCTCGACCAAATTCCGCACGGTGCTGTGGTGATCACTTACTGCACTTGACCGCACGAGGCCTCAAGCGCCCGTGTGGCGCAAGAGTTGTCGGATCGTGGCTGGAAGAACGTGCACCCGCTCTACGGCGGCTTTGACGCCTGGATACAGGCGAGCCTTCCGGTTGAGGCAAAAGAGAATACTTCCTCATCGGGTTAACAACGTCGGCCCCAAGGCTGAACGAGTTGCGATAGGAAAAAACTAAACGGAAACGTTGCCGCAGCAGGAGGATGAAGTCATTAATTGGCAAGGGCTATTCTTCCCGAGCGTGCCCGTCCTGGAACTCATCCTGCGCGGCTCGCTCGTTTACCTCGCCATCTTTGCATTGCTGCGTTTTGTCGTGACACACGAAAAAAAACGACTCGGCCGCCTGAGAAGCACGTGACATAACTGCGCAAGTCATTAAGAAATTGGTTGGTTGTGGTCGGTACACAAATCGTCATGACCAGATCGCTCGCTCAATCTGGTGGTTTCGCCAATCTCATTGCGCCACGTGTGCCTCGCCGTCAGCAAATTTGCTCGGCACGGCTTCGCGATGGACGCAGCGCAACCTGGATGATGGCGTTGACAGGGGCGTTGATGGTAACCAGTTGTGGCGGTGTCCAGTCGACGCTCGATCCCGCAGGACGCGAGGCCGAACGCATTGCTGGTCTTTTCTGGTGGATGGCAGTCGGGGCTGTCATCGTATGGATCGCCGTGATCGGCCTCACGATCTACGCCGTTCGCGCCAGGTCCGAAGCGCGCAATCAGCGCCGGGACCGATTCCTGATTATCGGTGGTGGGGCCGTGGTCCCGACAGTGGTGCTCGCCGTGCTGCTTGTTTATGGCCTGGCCCCAATCCCGGCTCTCCTGGCTCCCGCGCCGGCAGGGAGTCTGAAGATCATCGTCTCGGGTGAGCAATGGTGGTGGCGCGTGCGTTATCACCCGCCCGGAGGCCAGGCATTCGAACTGGCAAATGAGATTCGCCTGCCGGTAGGCGAGTCAGTCCAGTTTCAACTGAACAGTCCCGATGTGATTCACTCATTCTGGATTCCTTCCCTGGCCGGCAAGATGGACATGATTCCAGGGCGGATTACTTATCTCGCGCTTCAACCCACCAAAACTGGCGTCTTTCGGGGCGCCTGTGCCGAGTACTGCGGGGCGTCCCACGCGATGATGAATTTCTATGTCGAGGTGATGAAGAAAGCAGACTTTTCGCGCTGGCTATCCCAGCAGGCGCAGTCCTCACAGCCCCCTGGCGAACCACTCAGCGCAAGAGGTCAGGGATTGTTTCTCGCCAATGGCTGCAACGCATGCCATACGGTGCGCGGCACTCCGGCTCACGCCGTCATCGGCCCCGACCTAACCCACGTAGGCAGCCGCTTGAGCCTCGCTGCGGGGACGCTGCCGAACGAGGCTGACGCCTTTCAGCGATGGATTGCTTTCACCGAAAAGGTGAAGCCAGGGGTTCACATGCCGGCTTTCCACATGCTTTCGCCAGATGATCTGGAGGCGTTGGCTGCCTACCTGGAAGGGTTGAAATGAGCACAGATCTGGAGCCACTCGAAGCGCCGAAAGATGTGGAGCCGTTGAAAGAAGCTCCGCCCCCAGAGGTTCAGCGCGCCCAGCAGGAGCGACTGTTGCGGGCGTGGAAAACGCCGACCGGGTGGCGCTACTGGTCGGCGGTTAACAACACGGAAGTAGGTCTATGGTACATCGCGATGACCTTCTTCTTTCTGCTCTTTGGCGGCGTGCTGGCGCTGTTGATGCGGATTCAACTTGCCAGGCCCAACAACGACTTTCTCTCCGCCGAACTCTACAATCAGGTCTTTACCGTGCATGGCTCGGTGATGATGTTTCTCTTCGCCATCCCGATCTTTGAGGCTATCGCGGTCCTGTTCCTGCCGCAGATGTTGGGGGCGCGCGATCTGCCCTTCCCGCGCTTGTCGGCTTACGGCTTTTGGGCCTTTCTTATGGGTGGCCTTTTCCTCAGCGGCTCGATCTTCTTCAATGCCGCGCCGAGTGGGGGCTGGTTCATGTACCCGCCGCTGACTTCGAGCTATCAGACCGGGATCGGCGCGGACATCTGGCTGCTTGGCTTCTCGTTCATTGAGGTGGCGGCGATCGCGGCTGCCGTGGAGATGATCGTAGGAACGCTCAAATGCCGCCCTCCAGGGATGCGGATCAACCTCATCCCGCTCTACGCCTGGTATGTCCTGGTGGCGGCGGCGATGATTCTCTTCGCCTTCCCTCCGCTCATCGCCGGCAGCATGCTGTTGGAGGTTGAGCGCGCCTTCAACTGGCCTTTCTTCGACCCCACACGGGGCGGCGATCCGCTTTTGTGGCAACACCTGTTCTGGCTCTTCGGCCATCCGGAGGTCTATATCATTTTTTTACCGTCCGTCGCCCTGATCGCGATGATTGTGCCAACATTCGCCCGCCGGCCCATCGTCGGGTATAGCTGGATTGTACTCGCCGCGGTCGGCACCGGCTTCTTGAGCTTTGGGTTGTGGGTGCATCACATGTTCACGACCGGGCTACCGGGCATCTCGTTGGGACTGTTTTCGGCAGCTTCGCAGGCTGTGGCGATCCCAACCGGCGTGCAAATTTTCTGTTTCATCGCCACGCTTGCGGCGGGGCGCGTCATGCGCTCAGTGCCGATGCTATTCGCCTTCGGAAGTCTGGTGATCTTCGTACTGGGCGGGTTGACCGGAGTGATGATCGCGCTCGCGCCGTTTAACTTTCAGGCGCACGACACTTTCTTCATCGTGGGCCATTTTCATTACGTGCTGATCGGCGGCGCTCTGTTTCCCATCTTCGCCGGTTGCTATTATTTTTTTCCTCTCGTCAAAGGTAAGAAGCTCTCTGACAAGCTGGGGAAGATCGCTTTCTGGCTCACATTCATCGGCTTTAACATCGCCTTTCTGCCGATGCACTTGACGGGCTTGCGCGGGATGCCGCGACGCGTCTTCACCTATCCCACGGGTCTGGGCTTCGACACACTCAATCTCATTTCGACAATCGGCGCTTTCATCCTGGCGTCAGGCGTCGCCGTCATCTTCTGGGACCTAATCCGCCCCAAAGGGAAGCAGCCATACTGCGAGCGCGATCCGTGGGCTGCCGGAACGCTGGAATGGCTTCAGGAAATCCCGGGCAAACCATGGGGAGTCCGCTCTATCCCGGAGATTGATAGTCGATATCCGCTTTGGGACCAGCCGAACATCATCCGGGACTATGACGAAGGCCGCTTTTATCTGCCCGACGCCGAAGAGGAAAAACGGGAAACGATGGTCACCTCGGTTGTTGACGCACAGCCGGAGCAGTGCCAGCGACTGCCGGGACCGACTTTCATCACACTCTTCGCCGCTCTGACCACCGGAGGCTTCTTCATCTTCGGCACATATCATTTGTGGTGGCTGGCGTTCATCAGCTTGGCGTTGGCGGTTTGCCTCATCATCTACTGGCTGTGGACGGGGACAGCCATCATTCCGGAAAAGGATGAGAAGGATGTCGGCCTGGGACTGAAGCTGCCGCTCTATGTGTCAGGATCTTCGTCGATGGGCTGGTGGGCGATGTTCATCACGATGCTGGCCGACTTAACTGCCTTCTTCTCGCTAGTGTTCGGATACTTCTTCTTCTGGACGATTCACACGAACTTTCCGCCTGACCCTTCGCCAGGTCCGGGTGTTCTCTGGCCTGCCGTCGCTGCCGTACTGCTGCTCACAGCCTGGGCGCTGACGATCTTCGCACGGCGCTGGAACCGGCGTGATTGGTCAATCGGCTTCTACGCTGCGTTGCTGATTGCTATTGTGCTGGCAATCGGCGGGGGGGCTGCGTTATTAGTTGGACCCTGGGTGACAGCACTTGATCCTGCGAGCCACGTCTATCCGGCGACCGTCTGGATATTGGTCATTTGGACGGCGGCGCATGTCGCTCTGGGACTTATCATGCAACTCTACTGTGTCGCGCGCAGGCTAGCTGGGCGCATGACGGCGCGCTACGACATGGACATCTCGAACGTCGCACTCTACTGGCACTTCATAGCCGTCACGGTTGTCATCACGGTCGCCGTGATCGCCGGATTTCCGCTGGTGGCGTGAGAGGGTGTCAGTACCGCCTGCGGTAGCTGGCGGGTGATTGTGACGTCGAGACCCGCCGCCACCGCGGCGGTACTGATTTGTTGTGCTATGACTGAGACTTCGGAAGAAAACCAAAGCTTGTGGCTGCTGACCGTCTCCCCGGTGATCTGGGCAGCGCATTTTATGTCGAGCTATATCACTGCTTCGATCTGGTGCGCGAAGCTGGCAGGTCCTAACAAGTCTCTCTGGGAAGTCCGTGTTGCAGTCGTGATCTACACAGTGCTCGCGCTCGTCGGGATCGGTGTTGTCGGCTGGATAGGGTATCGCAGGCACAGCCACGGCCATGCCGCCTTGCCTCACGATGCCGACACGCCGGAGGATCGTCATCGCTTCCTCGGCTTCGCTACTCTGCTGTTGTCGGGCTTGAGCGGCGTGGCCGTCATTTACGCAACTCTGGTCGTGGTCTTCATTAGGAGTTGTCACTGATGCGCCGTGTCCTGCTGACATTGGGCTTGCTCACGCTCGCTGCCGCCTGGTTGGGACCGCTGCCGCAACTCGCCGAACGGGCTTTCTTCGCGCACATGACGATGCACATGGGAGTGGTGGCGGTGGCGTCGCCGTTGATTGCGTTGGGCGTCGCCGGAGGGCAGTTCGATCCGGTACGTCTGGTTCCTACGCTGTTCTCGCCCGTACCAGTTTCCGTGCTGGAGTTGGGCGTGGTGTGGGCCTGGCATGCGCCGGTACTGCATCACGCGGCGCGACATCAACCGGCGGCACTGGTCATTGAGCAGGGGATGTTTCTCCTCTGTGGTCTTCTCCTTTGGCTATCGGCTTTCGGCGGCGACGACCGGCAGGGTGGTTCACGTTCACGCCGCGCCGCCGGAATTGTAGGACTACTTCTCACCTCGATACATATGACACTGTTGGGGGCGCTGCTCGCCCTCACGCCGCGCCCGCTCTACGCTCACGCCGAAGCTTTTTCTAGCCTCACTCCTCTGGAAGATCAGCATCTGGGTGGGGCGATTATGATCATTGTCGGCGGGGTTTCGTACCTCGCGGGCGGCCTCTGGCTGACCGTCGGATTGATGCGTGGAGCATCGTCAAGTTGGGGAAGGAGGCGTCATGATGCGCCAAGTGCTTAAGATTGCCGTGCTGACTTTCGCGGCAGCACTGGCGACTGTGCGGAAATTCTTCTCCGGCAAACGATCTCGCGGTGAGATTTCCATGCCTGAAGATGCTCACGAAGAGGGCGGCGAAACGGGGTTGAAGCATATATTCTGGACCACCGCCAAGTACTTCGCCGCGTTCATGGTGTTAATGACACTCGGCGGATTTCTCATCGCCGCGACGGGAATCATTCCAATCAAAGCCAGTTCCGGCCATTGGGCGGTCACCCGTTGGTTCCTGCAATTTTCCAAGCAGCGCTCGGTCGCCACTCACACTTTGGGAATCGAGTCGCCCTCACTCAACGAACCGAGACTTGTGCTGAAAGGCGCGGGCGCCTATGAGAATAATTGTCGCGCTTGTCATGGAAGTCCGTCCCTTCAATACCCCAGGGTCGCACAGCAGATGACTCCCCAGCCGCCTTATCTTCCGGCGACGATCCCCACTTGGGAGGCCGAGGAGCTTTTCTACATCGTTAAGCACGGCATCAAGTTTACCGGCATGCCCGCCTGGCCGGCGCGCCAGCGCGACGATGAAGTGTGGGCAATGGCGGCGTTTCTGCAGAGGTTTCCGAGTCTTAAGGATGACGAGTATCGCCGACTTGTGAGCGGTGACTTAGCCATGAGCGGAGAAGCGGTGTCAATCGGCGGGTTGGAGAGGCCGGAGCCTCGCATAGTGGTCACGAACTGCGCGCGTTGTCATGGTTTGGATGGCCTCGGGCGGGGCTTAGGAGCATTTCCAAGATTAGCAGGTCAGCAGGTTCGGTATCTGGACCTGTCGCTTCAGGCTTACGCTAAGAGCGAACGTCATAGCGGGATTATGGGACCGATTGCCGCCGGCTTGAGCATCGACGAGATGAGTGAACTAGCACGTTACTACTCGGGTCTGTCGAAACTCCCGCCGTCGCCGACGATGCCTGAAGCCGCATCAGCGATTGAGCGCGGCAGCGTGATCGCGCTACAAGGCATTCCAGCTCGGCGCATTCCTGCCTGCGTCGCCTGTCACGGCCCCAGCGATATTACCCGGAACCCGGTCTATCCTACGCTCGCCGGCCAATACGCCGATTATCTCATCCTGCAGCTCGAACTTTTCAAAAACGAAAGCAGGGGTGGTACAGCCTATGCTCACCTGATGCGCGCGTTTGCCACGCGTTTGAGCCCGGATCAGATGCGCGACGTTGCGCTTTACTACGCATCCCTGACTTCCCACGATCTTTCGTCTCAGACAGATAAGTCGATGCTGAGTAAATGATTTCGGAGTCACACAAGTTTACCGTGATTGCTGTTGGCAGAACTCGAACGAGCCTTGAGGGAGACGGCTGACATCGATATTTGTTGCCTTTGATATCAAAGACAGTGTACGCCCACTAAGTCTGCCGATGGATACGTCTGCTCAATTCCGCGGGAGTTTACCAATTCGACTTCTTGGCTGTGGGTAGGGCGAATTGTATGATAGCTCGGCTCCAGTAAGTCCAGTTTCAATCCATTAGCAAAGGTGCTCAATGAAAATCAACCGCCGGTTGTCCACTCTAGCTCTCGCCTTTTGTATCTCCTTCGTATGGGTCGCTTCAGCGCAGCAGCCAGTCACGCGCGGCATTACCTCTGAAGACTACTATGCTTTTCAATTTGTGACTGATCCGCAGATCTCTCCCGATGGAAAGTTGGTCGCGTACGTCGTAACGAAGGTCGATCGCGCACAGAATCGCCGGGCAACTTCGATCTGGATGGCGCCCACCGACGGCAGCCGCCCGCCGTGGCAGTTTACGACCAGCCCACAAACGTCTAATTCACCGCGCTGGAGTCCGAATGGGAGATGGCTGGCGTTTCTTTCCTCGAGACCAGGCGATCTTTCTGTCCCAACTTCGGCTGCCAACCCGGGTGCTTCGCCCGCGCCGACAGCAACGGTGGCGACCAGACCGAGCCCCGCTCCATCGCCTCCAACCGGCTCAGCGCTTTCGGAACCACCTCGCGCGCAGGTTTACGCGCTTTCAATGAGCGGTGGCGAAGCTCACCGAGTTACGAATCTAAAGAATGGCGTCAGCATGTTTCGGTGGTCGCCCGACGGCAAGCGGATGGTTGTGGTCAGCCGTATCGGCCCGAGCGATGGCCGCCCTGAGAGTCGAGAACGCAGTGATGTCAGGCATTACAAGAACACCTCGTACAAGTTTAACGACACCGGCTGGTTCGACGACCGTCGCGCGCACCTATGGGTTGTTGATGTGAAATCCGGCAGCGCGAAACAAATTACCGAAGGTAATGACTGGAACGACAGCGACCCGCAATGGTCCCCGGATGGAACTCGCATCGCCTTTGTTTCGAACCGCACCGGAAAAGAGTATGACCTGAATCGCAATACGGACGTGTGGGTGATCTCCGCCGATGGTGGCGCTTTAACTAAAATCTCTGATCACGATGAGGCCGACAACAGCCCGCGCTGGTCACCGGATGGAAAGACGATAGCGTACCTGGGCGTGGTCCAGTGGCGCGATCATCCAAAGATTTGGCTCGCACCTGCGGCCGGCGGCGCAGCCTCGATGCCGGCGGTAAACGGACTCGATCTGATTCCTGTGGGTCTGGAATGGGCGGATGATGGAAAGTCGCTCTACTTCCAGGCCGGCGTGAGGGGCGAAACGCATTTGTTCCGCGTCGATGTGGCGAAGAAATCTGCGGTCCAGGTAACGTCGGGCGCGCGGGCGATTCGTAACGTGGACTTTCACTGGTTCAACGGGACTATGGTCTACATGGTCAACGATTTCAAGCATCTTGACGATCTCTACGTGTCAAATTTGAACGGCCGTGACGAACGCAGGCTGACCAATCTCAACGAAGCTCTTTGGAAGCAACTCCAACTCGCAGACGTCGAGCGATTCTCCTACAAGAGCGCCGACGATTGGGACATCGACGGCTTCGTGGTTAAGCCCATCGGCTGGCAAGCAGGCAAAAAGTATCCGCTGATCCTCAATATTCATGGCGGGCCGGCGGCGATGTATGGAGTCGATTGGTTTCACGAATTTCAGGTCTATGCTGCCAAGGGCTATGCGGTGCTGTTCACAAACCCGCGCGGCTCGACCGGCTATGGCCAGAGGTTCGAACGCGGCATCGTCAATGAATGGGGTGGGAAGGACTACCTGGACGTCATGAATGGCGTGGACGCGGCCCTCAGTAAATACAGTTGGCTTGACGGTGAACGCATGGGGGTGACGGGCGGCAGCTATGGAGGCTACCTGACAAATTGGATCGTGGGACACACTGATCGTTTCAAGGCAGCGGTAACCCTTCGCAGCGTGACCAACTTCGTTTCAGACGAAGGCACCCGCGACGGCGCTTACGGTCATACGCCTGATTTTGGAGGCGACCTGTTTGAGAAGTTCGATCTATATTGGGACCGTTCGCCGCTGAAGTATGCCAGGAACGTTAAGACGCCCACACTAATTCTGCATTCAGACAACGACTTTCGCGTGCCGCTTGAGCAGGGTGAACAGTGGTTTCGAGCGCTTAAATACTTTGGAGTGACGACTGAATTCGTTATCTTTCCCAGGGAAAATCACAATCTCACCCGCACTGGTGAACCCAGGCATTTGGTTGAGAGTTTAAACTGGCAGCTTTACTGGTTCGATCGTTTCGTAAAAGGAAATGCGAACGCACTGCCGCCAAATGCTCAGTGAGTTTTTGTAGGTTTACCTTGCGCAATGTCCATCGCCAGTAACTGGGGAACCACTCTCGAAGAGCGTCGACTCTCCTACCCTTGCGACGGCTTGATACCTTATCCTGGAGCCACACTCTATCGCGGGGTCACCATTGAAGCATCTCCTCAAACCGTTTTTCGCTGGCTCTGTCAAATGCGCGTGGCGCCTTACAGCTATGATTGGATAGACAATGGTGGCCGCCAGAGCCCACGTACACTGACACCAGGACTCGAACATTTAGCAGTGGGCCAGAACGTGCTGGAGATATTCCAACTGGCTGACTTCGTTCGCGACCAGCATCTCACGCTCCGGATCAGAGCCAACTCGAGATCTCAGCGCCTCTTTGGGGATATCGCCGTCAGCTACTTTGTCGTGGCGAAAGGTGCGAGGAGTTGTCGTTTACTGGTGAAGTTAGTCGTGCAGCACCCGCCCGGAGTGTGGGGTAAGTTGATGCGCGGCCTTCTGCCCTGGGGAGATTTAATCATGATGCGCAGGCAGTTATTGAACTTTAAGCAGCTTGCCGAAGAAAGTTGACTCACTTCTTCCTGTAGTTGTCGATTTCAGCATCTTGATTCCGCAGCAAGGAAAGGGCCCGCGCGGGAGCGGGCCCTTTCCTGTTTTGGTCTCGACGACTTCTCGAGCCCGGTTAGTGGATCTGCACATTGCCCGCTGTGAGCGTCTGCAAGCCGGAGTCATAGCCGTTGACTTTCATCCGGTACTTGTCGGACGTTCCGGGTTCGCCATTGTCCTCCACATCTATCTGGAAATCGTGCGAGCCTGCGCCGTCAATAGTCGCCAGGCCGAAGATGCTGGCCTTCGTGCGGTCCTCACTGCACATTACTGACGTGACGCTGATGGAGTGCACGTTCATGGGTTGGAAGGGCCCGTGATCGATATACTCCTCTTGTCCGCTCACTACCCCCAGACTGACCTTGGCGACCCCTCCAAAAGAGGCAGGGTCACTGTTGGCTGCAATGATCATGCCGCCGTTAGTGATAGTGACCTCGCAGTCTCCACCACCACCACCGCCGCCGCCACCACCGCCACCGCCACCGCCACCGCCACTACCGGTGGAGCCGAAGACCTGCAGCTCGGCGATGTGGACCTCACTTGCGCGCTCCGCCAGTACGTCCGGCAGGTCGCCGAAGATCCCCACGGGGTCTGAGCCCGGGTTACCTTCACGACAGTCGGTGTCGTTGAGCGGATCGTTGTCCTGCTCGCCCTGAAAGTCCGTGTTCCCCGTGCACTGGTTGTTAAGCACACGGATCCGAACGTGCGTGGCCTTCACAGCGCTCGGCAGGTTGAAGCTCCGGAGGATGATCTCCGGCGCTACCGGCCTCGGATTGAAGCCCGGGAACGCGTTTGCCGGACTCGTATAGACCGGCGTGAACGTCGCGCCGTCTGTCGAGGTCTCGATCCGGAACTGGCGCAGCGCGGTGAAGCGGTTCTGGCTAAGCAGCATCGCGCTCACCTGCACGCGGTTAATCGTGCGTGCCTCGGTGCCGGCCAGATCGACCGTGACCTGTGGCTGGGACACGTTCACTGCCGGGCCGCCGATTGGATCGTCCCAGTTGGTTGCCTCGCGGTCGTCGATCAGGTCACCGTGGTTCGCACCGTCGCCGGACGCCGTGGCGCCCTTCGACTTCGAAGCGAAGTTCGTCGGCATTTTGATCGTGACCGTCGTGTTCTGCGCGGTAAACGTCTGCCGGAAGCGTAGGTGGCCGTAACCGTCGGCTCGAGCGACGAACTCGTAAGTGCCGGGCGCGAAGCCGGCCTTGTTATCGAGGTTGCTCGCGCCGGCCGTCTGGCTGCCGCTGTCCGGCAGGCCGGTGGCCGGGTCGGTGTCGGCGATCGGCGAGACCCGCGCCTCGTAGTGACCGACGTAGATCCGAGCCTTGACCGGGGCGTTCCCTTCGTCCGAAGCCACCGCTTTGAACGTGACGGTCGCGTTCGAGTGCTTCATTGACTGGAAGTCCGGCTTCGGATCGGCGTCGTCCTCGTTCGAGACCTTGTTCGAGCTGGTAGCCTCCTTGCCGAATCCGCGCCGCGCGAAGGCAAGCCAAAGCTCGCTCTGGTTCGCTCCGCCGAAGCGCATCATGTCGGCCGCCAGGTAGGCGTCGCGGGCCTGGAGCATTGACGGCGCGACCGGCATCAGCAGCATCGCGTCGTAGACGATCTGGATCCAACGCCGGTTGCCCGGGCATGAGTTTGCCGGACGTTTGCCGTCGGCACACTCGCGCTGGAGTTGTTGGTCGCTGGCCGGGAACGACCCGTTGTACTTCGCCACCAGGGCTTCCCTGATGTCGAAGTTGGTCGCGCTCCAGATCTCGCCGTCCGCGTGGACCTGCGAGCCGGTAAGGTCGTAGCCGATGTTGCTGAAGTTCAGCGGGTTGACCTTCGTACCGGTGCCGCTCGGCCCGCTGCCCGTGGTCGACTTGCCCGGCTCTGGGAATGCGCCAGTCCGCGGATAGTTCATCCCGTAGTTCCGGATCGCCCGCTCCTTGTTGCCGGTGACATAGGCGCCCACCGAGAACGGGTTCTCGCCGGAGACCGGGACAAAGTTGTACTCGTTCAGGTACTCGGCGGCGTCGAAGTCGCCGAAGCTCTCACCCATCGCGCCTGCGTGGTGGCCGGCGCGAGTCCCACCCTTGCCGATCATGCGGTTCTCGATCGCGTGGCCGTACTCGTGCCCGATCACAGCCATGTCGTAATCGCCGTCGACGCACGGAGCGTAGAAGGCGCCTGCGAGGGGCTGCCACAGGTACATGTTGGTGATCGCCGGTACGCCGTCGGGAAGAGTGATCATGTTGGCGTTGTCGCGCCCCAGGTAGCTCGGGAAGCCGCCGTTAAGAGCGCCGGCTTGCACATTTCCGATTACCGGGTCGCCCTCGGCCGTGCCCGGACTGTTATTCCCGAAGTTCGAGTCCTGAAGGTTCCAGCGCCGCTCAGTGAAGCCGAGGAAGTACGACCAGTCGTGCATGCGGTTGTGCATGGCGAAGAGATTCGTCACCGCGGCGAAGATGTCGTTGCCAGTCGGGACGAGGTTCGCCTCGTTGCAGCCACCCGGCGGCAGCCCAACCGTAAACGTGTGCCAGGCGTTCGTCCACGGGTAAATGTACTCCCGGTCAAGGCTGACCGGCCGCTGGCCCGGAGGTCCTGGCGTCAGAGGGCTCGTCCAAGCCTCGGCGGTTTGAGCATTGTTACCGGAGGTTGTGAAGGTCGGCGTGTTTGTGCGTACGTTGAAGTCCCACGGCGCTCGAGACGCGAGGTTCTGCACCTCCATCTCGCACCCCGGCACGGCAACCGCGGGGAAGCCAACTGTCGATTCCCAGCACCACACCTTGCGGATGTCTGTGCTCGGGTTGTTCCACGGGAAGGCCTGATTGCCGATCAGAGGATTGGCCGGGAAGACTTTCCACTTCGGCGGATACGGGAAGCCCGCCTGAGTATTCGCCGGGTTGAACACAATCTGTCCGTTGTACGTGTTCGGCGGCAACCAGGCCGCCCCGTCGCCGTAGTCGCAGACTCGGACTGTGTAGGTGCCGACGCCATCGTCGAGTGGGTCGTAAACCAGCACCTCGGGGCTGAAGAGCGTGTCTTGGCTGGCGACGATGACGCCATCTCGGAGCAGATGAATAACGACGTCGTTGGTCGTGAGGGTCGCCTCGACGGACACGGCGATCGATCCGATCTTTTCCGACGCACTTACGGTCCAGGGTCCGTTGTCGGGGGCGCACGCCCCATCCGTCAACGGCACTGAGCCCATGAAAGCAGCGGCCGTTGGATGCGACTGCTCGACGAGGTCCTTGCGGAGCCAAATGGCGCCGGTTTCCGCGTCCACGTAGTGCGTGTACGCGGTCGCGTGCCCGGCCTGATTGTCGAGCACGATCGTCTCGAACGCGGGTCGAACCCCGTCGGTGGGGGTCGGGAGAGCGACGAGCCGCACGCGCTGCACATTCGCGAAGCCCTGGACGCCTAAGATCGTCCACTCGCGGTCGGCCTTCGAGTTGTTGATACTGACAACAGAGACCGCGCGCCCAACATTGGCTGCCGCTTTGAGCCATGCGTCTTGGGCTGACAGCTGCTTCCGACCCGTGAGGGTTTCGTCCCCGGTTACGGACGAGGACACATACGCGATTTTCCATCCGCTTTCGGCGCTGCCGACGACGCCGACGGTCAGGAGTCCGTCTTCGGCCGCCTGTAGGTTGCCGAAGGTCTGCCGGAAGTTGACGGCGTACCCCTCGCTCCCCACGAGCGGGGCGTCGCCAATCACCTTCAAGCCGTCGGTAGAGGAAAGTCGGAAGAGCGCCTTATTTGCGCTGATCCAGTTTCGCGCGACTGTGGCCGCATCGGGCCCGCTTAGTCCGGTGGCCAGATAGCCGCCGTCCTTCATCAGCGAAGCGGGCGTGCCGAAATCGTTCCAGGTGGTGGTGGCGCCAAGCTCCGAAACCATTCCTAACTGGGTTGAGTTGGGGGCTACCGTTCCCGCGCGCGCGTCGAAATCGTCCAGAACCTGGCCAAGCGCCGTTGAAGGCGCGAGCAACAGCAGCACGGTAAATGCAACCGCGACGACTGCTTGCCATCCAGAGACTCTCGTTATAACTGAAGATGTCTTTTCACTTAACATTTTGCCTCTCCTTATTGAAGGGAACTTGAAAATCACTGACGTTGTTTAATGCCGGTAAACCTACTTTGGTAGCGATCTTTTTCAAGTTAAGGTTTCACCAAGCGGCAATTTCGCGATGCGAAGAACCTGCATGAACCAAATAGATTGTTCCTGAGAATCAGGAATCGACGGTGACAGGGTATTCACCCTGGTTGAGAAGTTTTTGAACAAATCTTGTGTTCTGAAAGGTCGCGACGAATGGGGCTGCGACTTAACAGGAATCAAGACTATTGGGTTCACGAGTGCAGCTTATTCGTTAGGGGTTGAGAAATTCTTGAGGCGATTCTGAAGAGCCCTTGAGGATTTAAACCTTGTTTAGTGCGCTCTTAATCTTCGGTTAACAAAGGGTTTAAGGCAGCACCTGATAAATCGCTGCGGTTTGATGGGGGCGCTTTGAGGGGTCATAAGGTGAGCTTCCGGCCATTCAAGCGTGCCAGGTTGCGAAAAAAGGAAGACAAATACGCGATCCACGAACCAACACGAAGTAAGCACTAAATTCGCTCTTTATTTCGTGAAATTTCGTGGATCGGTGAGAGACCGTTTGGAAACCCAAAAAGGGCCTACGGTAAATTGCAGGTTGGGAAGGGGGCAAGCGGAGCGCCCCCGCTCAAGATTCGTAGCTGCTCAACTCCGTTATCCCACACACTGTGGTTTACTCATGTCTTTCCCTTCGGACTACCAACCCAACTCCTTCGTTGCTTTCCACAACTTCTCTGAGTGATCTGGCCAGCCCCAATCGTGATCCACTGCCGGCGTTTGCATGACAGAGTTGAGTGGCTACGAATCTTGAGCGGGGGCGCGCTCCGTAGGCCCTTTTTGGGTTTTCAAACGGTCTCTCTCGCCCCAGGGCTTGATGCTGCCAACCGCCTTCGCGGGCCCGTTAAAAAAGCAATTCATGATCTCGTCAGCAGTTTTGGTCCAATTAGACGGCTTTGGTTGCCGCAATCGGACTACTATTTTTCCAACAACTTTAGATATGCCACACCGTATAGTTGCTAAAGCCGCTTCAGCGCGCTTTGGGCCAGGGCCTTTAATTTTGTTGCTTTAACCGCCTCGTCGCCTGGTCCGCCAATGCTGATTCTCAAATAGCTCTTATCCTTCAGTACATACAGCGTCCCGGTCTTGTTGTCTCCGACCCAAAACGCTTCATCACCAACGCCGGCTACTGCCTTGGGCTTTTCCGATTTCCTTTTGTCCTTGGCTTCTCGAAAGGTCTTCTTCCAAAACTCCGCCATTGCACTTTGACTGCCCTTTGGGTTATTGCGGGCGAGCTCGAGGCTTACGGATTTATCGAATGGGTCCACGGTGTAGAAGCATTGCCACCTTTCAAAAGAGGTGCCGGTCTGGT
>JALZJF010000060.1 GCA_030859905.1 Acidobacteriota bacterium | reverse complement strand
GACTGACCGACATCACGACCGCCAACTTCGATTTCATCCAATCTTATCGTCCTCTAACCAACGTCGTGCGCCGACCTACTGCCGGCGGCGCCGGGCGAGGCTATGCAATTACGGGCCATCACGAAATAATCATTCCGCTTCTCGCCGCCGAGCTGATCTGCGGCAACCAGAAAGAATAGACGGCTTTATGTCAGGCACGCTTTCCGGCCTGGACTTGGCCACCGCAAATATCGGCCACCGCAGATATATGCTTCCGGTCGTCTCATAACTCACCACTTCAGAAGCTATCACCACGTTGAGTGGGCGGCTCTTTAACCGCGCAGATAAACTCTTGACAAAATCCCACCTAAAATCATATCGTACTGGCGAAATTGAAAGTCATTTTCAATTAAGCCCCCGGTAAATACAGTAGGCGGCTGCGGATTCATGCATACAAAAAACTTCTACCCCTGCTCTTTGCGCGCTCTGGCACTGTGGCTTGTGCTGCCCGTTTGCGCCTCAGCACAGTCGAACTCCATCTCAATTTCTGGACGTGTCTTAGACCAGGATTTAGCGGCCATTAGTGGTGCGACAGTTACTTTGCACTCAAACAACCCACCCGCTCAACTTACTGTTATCACTGACGAAGCCGGCCGATTCCGCTTCGAGGGTATTCCTGCCACCCAATATCGCCTGGTGACCAAGCAGGCAGGTTTTAGTGCTTCTGAGAGAATTATCACAGCTACGAGCACTGGGAACACCGCAATCGCGATTCTGCTTCAACCGGCTCCCATAGCCGAATCCGTAGTGATCACCAGCAGCCATCTGCTAACGACACCGGAATCGAGGGAAAAGATTCCGGGGTCATTCGGCATCGTTGATGCGCCATTTCTGGAGCGGAGTCGAGCTCTCACTTCGACCGAGGTTTTACGCAAAGTTGCAGGCGTTAACGTGCGAGATGAAGAGGGTCTTGGCTTGCGTCCAAACATTGGGATGCGAGGTATGAATCCCACGCGGTCCACCAAACTCTTGTTGCTCGAAGACGGCATACCCCTTACCTATGCTCCCTACGGCGACAATGCCTCTTACTATCATCCGCCCATAGACCGCTTCGAAAGCATTGAGGTGCTTAAAGGTTCGGGCCAGATATTGTACGGCCCCCAAACCGTTGGCGGGGTGATTAACTATCTCACGCCTACACCGCCCCAGAAACAAGAGGGCTCGATCAGTATCACCAGCGGTAACCATCATTACTTCAATGGCCACTTGAGCTATGGCGATACTTTGGGCAACACGGGATTCCTTTTCGGTTTTACGCGCAAGCAAGGAAAGGGGTCGCGCGAAAATACTCGCTCAGGTCTAAACGATTTTAATTTCAAGTCGGTCACGACGTTCACTTCTCAACATGCCTTAACCTTTAAGTTCAATTACTATGGAGAGGAGTCAAACGTCGGCTACTCGGGCCTGCGTGAGGATGAGTTCCGCGCCAACTCGCGCCAGAATCCCTTTCGAAACGATTTCTTTTACGGCCGTCGCATAGGCGCTTCCCTTAGCCATGCTTATGTGTTTAATCCTGACGTTGTCCTGACCACCAATCTCTACGGATCGTATTTTCGCCGTCACTGGTGGCGTCAGGCGTCCAACTCTAACGAACGTCCGAATGACGCAGCCGACCCGTTCTGCGGCGGCATGAACAATCTCCACACCACCTGCGGCAATCAGGGACGCCTGCGGCGCTACTTGTCCTCAGGCCTTGAGCCCCGCTTCCGCATCACAAAACGTATTTTCAATCTGAGGAGTGAAACATATCTGGGCTTCCGGGTGCATGTTGAAGATCAAGAGCGGGTGCAAAAAAACGGCGACCGCCCGAATTCAAGAGACGGGGTTGTAGTTGAAAACAATGAGCGCGGCAATCAGGCCTACTCGGCGTTTGCCCAGCAGCGGTTTATTCTCGGAAACTTAACGGTCACGCCGGGCCTCCGCATTGAGCACGTGAAGTATCAACGCACGAACCGGCTGCTAACCGTAAACGGCAAAACCAAACTGACGCAACTGGTACCCGGGCTGGGAGTATCATATAGCACGCGCGGTAAACTGACTTTGTTTGCAGGAGTACATCGCGGTTTTGCCCCGCCTCGCACAGAGGACGTGATTAACAACTCAACGGGTGGCAGCATCGATCTCGATCCTGAGCTGAGCTGGAACTACGAGAGCGGCCTGCGCGCCAAGCCCCATCCCGCCGTGAGCGTGGAGAGCACATTCTTTCGCATGGACTACGCGAATCAGATTGTTCCGGCAAGTCTCGCTGGAGGTGTCGGCTCCACATTCACAAATGGAGGCAAGACACTACACCAGGGAGTTGAAATCTCTGTGGCCTTTGATACTGCCACTATTCTAAGACGGCGATACAATCTGTATCTGCGGTCTGCTTACACCTTCCTGCCGGTGGCGGACTTTCGCGGTATTCGTTTCAGCAGTGTCCCTGGCCTCACCCGTACCAGCGTAACCGGCAACCGGCTTCCTTATGCTCCGGAACAACTCCTTAATGCGAGCGTCGGGTATGCCCACTCAAGCGGTATTGATGCTTTTCTGGAAGCGGTTTATGTAGACTCGCAGTTTAGCGAAGACCTGAACCGTATTGATCCCATTACAGCTAACGGGCAAACTGGACTTATTCCCAGCTACACGATCTGGAACGCTACTGTTAACTACCGGCTCGAAAGGTGGCACACTACTGTGTTTGTTACAGCCAAGAATCTGTTCGACCGTCTGTATGTTGCAGACCGAGCCCGGGGCCTCCTACCGGGACCGCCGCGAGGAGTGCAAGCCGGTTTTAAGTTTGAGTTCTAAATTGATTGACTGAGAGACGAACGAGAATCATGGTGGAACTCTGAGGCTGATAAGTGATTCTACGATGAAAGTTGCTTCAAGTAATTCCGATCTTTCACGGGCGTAGGTTATAATCCCGGTGCCCGATAAAAAGCCAAGATAAGAGGTAGCGCGCGCGGCGTGAAGGAAAGTAGATCACTCGATGAACGCAAAGAAACTTGAACGTTTTCGCAGCCTTCTAGTATCACAACTCCCACAACTCAATGAACATATTCGGGAAGGCCAGGCAGCCGCTCTTGAATTGTCGGATGACGGAGTGAAAGACAGCAGTGATCTTTCGATGATGGACGTCAATAAAGAACTCGCTTTGCGCCTTGGCGAACGCGAATCGCAGATGGTTGCTGATATTGATCAAGCGCTTTTACGAATCAAGGAAGGAAGTTACGGCATCTGCGCTCGTTGCAGTAAACAAATCGATGAACGCCGGCTCGAAGCCTTGCCCACCGCTCGGTACGACGCGTCCTGCCAGTCGGCCATCGAAGCCGCCGACGGAACCGACGAAAC
>JALZJF010000031.1 GCA_030859905.1 Acidobacteriota bacterium | reverse complement strand
AGACTCCACCGGGCAAGCCGGTGGCATCTTTAGAATTCTCCTTGAACTCTTTGTAGCAGCCAACGTGAGACTCCACCGGGCAAGCCGGTGGCATCTTTGCAATTCTCATGGAGCTCTTTGTAGCAGCCAGCGTGAGACTCCATCGGGCAAGCCGGTGGCATCTCTTTGCAATTCTCATGGAGCTCCTTCTAGCAGCCAACGTGAGACTCCACCGGGCAAGCCGGTGGTATCTTGAAGTGAAACTGAATCCAATTCTGTAATTCTTTCACAGCTTCGTAGCGACCGCGTGGGCCGTGACCCACACCCAACTCGAGCGGGGCCATACGCTGCACCCCGTCGCTACCGCTCCCGGTACTGACCCGCCGCGTACCTCGCCGCAGTCACAGGGAGCGTGAGCCAACCCTCGGTGAACCCGCGCAAATATCTCCAAACCCTGATGAAATGTTTTTCTCGAAACGTCTTATCAGAGTGAAAGGCATGATGATCTCTGCAAGCAAGGACAAGTCACGCACGTCAACGCTCATCGGCGGTGGCTTCCATTGTATCTCCCGGGGGATTCGACAAAGGCGCCCTGACCGCAACTGAAATACTTTTGCCAAAACATCTTATCGAAGTGGAGGGTCGGCGAGGTAGGAATCGGAACGACGGCGCCCACTTCATTGCCCGACCATCCAGTGGCCTCAAATTCCCCGATCCGTTCAATCGACGGAAAGGGCAGGAATGTGGCGAAGCAGCCGGCGAGGCAAACGGTTCCGCCGGGAAACAAGAAGCCCGTGAGCTTCGCGCGCGGCTTGAAACGGTTCAACGTGAAGAAAGGAGACAGTTATGAACGCAAGCAGCCTTGACCGAAATGAGAACGGACCGGCGAAAGCCAAGTCCGTTGAAACAACGGTCAGCGACATCGAAGAGGTTAACCTCTTCGTCGAGGAGCTTGAGGACGTGATCGCCCCGAAAATCGTCCTCAACCACAACGAGGCAATGGTCAGCGATGAGGAGATCGAGCTTGAAGTCGAAGAGATCGAGGACGTTATCGCCCCCAGGATCGCCCTCAACCACAACGAGACGATGGTCAGCGATTCGGAGTAAGCCGAAGCGGTGCGCCTTCGTGATTTAGAGAAAGCCTGCCGCCGGACATCTTTCACGCTTCCGGCGGTGGGCTGCCTTCCGAAATAGTCAAATGGAGGACCGAAACTCAATGACTGCAAGAGACAAAGAAAAACTCGCGCATTCGCTGAGTCAGAGGGCTGACAGCTTCTTCGCACAGGGCCAATACCAAGAGGCTGAATCGTTTTACCGGAGGTCGCTATCGCTCGCGGAAACAGCGTTCGGCCCGGACCATATCGAAGCGGCCACAGTTATGAACAACCTCGCGGTGACTTACAAGTACACCGGGTGCTTTGCCGAAGCACGCCGGCTCTACCGGCGGGCGCTGCGGATTACTGAGCAGACCTTCGGCCCCGATCATGCGGAAGCCGCCGCCATCTGGCACAACCTCGGCGGGCTGGAGCACGCGGCGGGCAATTTCGCTCGCGGAGAACCTTTTGCGCGGCGATCAGTGAAGATTCGTGCTAAGGCGCTTGGCCCTGATCACCCTGACGTTGCCGCCGACATCGCAGGACTGGCCGCGCTCCTCGACGGGCAAAAGAAGCACCGAGAAGCCGAGCAGCTTTATCAGCGGGCGCTTGCCACTTTCGAGAAGACCTACGGGCACGAGCATTACGAGGTTGCGGTGAACCTGAACAACCTGGCGGCCAACCGTCACGCGCAAGGCCGCCATGAGGAGGCCGAACGGCTTTACCTACAGGCGCTCGCCATCAAGGAGAAGCTGCTCGGCGCAGAGCACCCGGACGTGGCCGTGACGGTGAACAACTTGGCCGTGTTCTTCAAGTCGCAGCACCGGCACGAAGTAGCAGCGCGGCTTTACCAGCGCGCGCTCGCCATCTTTGAAAAAGCGCTCGGGCCGCAGCACCCGAAGGTCGCCGCCTGCCTGCAGAACTACGCAAAGCTGAAGAGAGCCATGAGAAGAAGTGATGAGTGATGAGTGATGAGCACACATGCTGCGGTCCCCACTCATCACTATTCAAAAACGATGAAAGCTGAATACCTGTCATATCCGCCGCGGACGGCTGGCGATGTCGAGGTCATCGAGCAGCGCGATGGCAACCGGCTGGTCTTCATCGTCGGTTCAGCCTTAGCGGGCCGCTTCCTCCTGCTAGGCGAGACTGAATGTAGAGTGCTGCGGCTGCTCACGGGGACACTTATTCCCGCAGAAGTCTGCGAAGAGTTCAAGCGACTCTACCTCGCGAAGCTCACGCTGCCAACACTCAAAAAGTTTCTCGGTCGCCTTGACGAAGCGGGCATCCTCGCTGGCGAGCGAGCCTCTGTCGCGGCATCTTCCGACCCGATGCCCGGCCCGCAGTTCTATGCCAGATGGAAGCTCTTCAACCCTGACCGCCTCTTCGAAAAGATAGTCGCGCGCCTGCCTTGGATATGGACGAAGGGGTTTGTCATCGGCACGTTGCTACTGATGTGCCTGGCGCTGCTTCTTTCGCTGATGCGCCCGGCGGAAGTGACTTCGTACACGCTTTACATAATGCGCGAGCATTACCTGGCTGTTTTTCTCGCCGCAGTTCTGGTCGGCTTTTCGCACGAGTTCGCGCACGGCCTGACGTGCAAAGCTTTTGGAGGCCGCGTGCCTGAATTGGGCGTGTTGATGATCTACTACCTCCTGCCCGCGCTCTACTGCAATGTCTCGGGCGCGTACCTCATCCATCAGCGCAGCCGGAGGCTCTGGGTGATCTTCGCCGGCATCTACTGGCAAGTGCTGGTCGGCGCTTTCACCCTCCTCATCTGGTTTGCCGTCCAGCCCTACACCTTGATTTCAGACCTAGCGTTCATTTTCTTTCTGGGCAGCGTCGTAGATGTCATTTTCAATGCGAATCCGCTGATCAAGCTGGATGGGTACTACTTCCTAAGCCAGTTCTTGCAACTTCCTAACCTGATGGAACGCTCCTGCGCGTACTGGCGCGGCCTGCTGAAGCGATTTCTCTTTGGCGAAAGAGATAATGCCGCCCAGCGGTGGGGCAGGCGCGTGCGGACGGTCTATGCCGTTTTCGGGCTGACCTCGTTCGCTTACACGGTCGCATTGAGAATTCTGATTGTCGTGTATGTCGGCTCATACCTGGCCGATGAATTCAACCTCGCGGGCTTGATGGCGGCGGCTGCGCTCGGCGGATTCTACATGCGCGGGCCGCTCGGGCAGATGGCTTCGGCGATCCGCCAGACGGCAGGGCGTATTTATGAAACTCTCTTTAAGCCAATGAGGGAGGGCGTGATGAGAAGAGTAGGCGAGAAAAACTCCGATGAAACGAGGGACAAGATCGAAGGCGGGAAGACAAATATCTGGAGGCGTCGCCTCGTGTGGATCGGGCTGGCGCTGATCGCCGCGGCGGGACTGTGCATGCCGTGGAACGCATCCGTCGGTAGCTACGGCACGCTCGTAGCAATCCCGGACCTGGAAGCAATAGTTCGCGCGCCTGAAGATGCCACGCTCATTGAGTTGCGCGCGCAGCCCGGCGAGGTCGTCAGCAGCGGCGGCCTGCTCGGAAGATTGGGAAACCTTGAACTGGAAGAGCAGATCGTTCAGGCGCAGTCGGAGAGCACGCGTGCAAACGCCGATTATGCGCGGCTGCTTGGCGAGCTTCGTGCGCGAGAGGAGGCGGCCGCGCACGCCGGTCTTCAGCTCAGCCGCCGGCGACACGACTTCGACGAGATCAATTTCGAGCAGGAGCAGATCAACCAGCGCCTTACGTTGAGGGCAACCCGGAAGGTCAGGCCGGCGAACCACTCGAGCCCGTCTGATTCGTCATCGCCTTACCCTGCTGCGATGGCTGTGTTCCAGGCCGATGTGGACATGATCGAGGGCCGCCTTCAGGAAGCGACTCTCGCAGCCAATAGGTCGCGCGAACTTTTCAGCCATGGCGTTGTTTCGCGCAGCGAATTCGAATCGGCCACGACGCGCGCCGCTTCGCTATCGTTCGAACTGGTCAGAGCGCGCGAGCGGCTCGAAGCCGCCTTGATTGAGCACCGCCGGAGACACACCACTAACTCCATCGAGCTGCAACAGGCAGGCTCGAACCTGCGCGCCGAGCATTTGCAGACCGCATTGCTCAACAGCCAGTTGCACGCCGCGCGCGAGTTGATCGGTGTGCTTGAGTCTCGCCTCGATGTTCTGCGGCGGAAGCGGGCACAGTTTGAGCTTGTTACGCCGGTGGCCGGGACCATCTACGGCGAGGACTTGTTGCGAATGGTGCGGCGCTACTTTCACAAGGGAGAGGAAATCTGCCGAGTGGCAGACACCCGAGAACTGCTGGCGCGGATTCAGTTACCTGAGCGCGAGATCGGCGACGTGAGAGTAGCGCATCACGTGCGACTCAGAGTCCGCGCCTACCCCAATCGGGAATTCCACGGGGTGGTGTCAAAGATCGGGGGCGAAGCGGAACGAGACGAGCACAATCAGACGACCTACCGTGTCGAGTTGTCGATAGAAAATGCCGAAGGCCTGCTGCGTCCAGGGATGACGGCTTTCGCGCGGATTGATTTTGGCCGCCAGATGATCGGACAGATACTGGTGCATAAGGTAAAGCAGTTGCTGAGGCCGGAGATGTGGATGCTTTGAGGCCGAGAGCGCCAGTAAGGGCGTAGTTAGTCGGAGCGTTTCTGCTCCTCTAAAATTGCTTCCAACTCCGCGACGGCCTCCAGGTCTTTAGGGCGGCCGGCGGCGCGCTTGACGTGGATGAGATGTTCCAGTCCGAGACAGAAACATTCTACATCGTAGAGCCGCAGCCGGATCGCATGCGGCAATAACTCTTCATAATTGCCCCCACCCGTAATCTCGCCCAGCAGGTCGAGTGCGCCGAGCGTTGTGATGAGAGTGAAATTCAGGCCGCTCCAGATAGTTCGGTCGTCCCAACTGAAGGGTAAACCCGCGGGTGCGCCTCGTAGGTATGGGTCGTGAGGTGCGAGCGCGCGAACCAGGCGGTCGACGTTCTTTGGCGTGCGTCGGTAAACGATGTCTAAATCCTGGGTCAGCCGGGCGGAGCCGTGAGCAGTGGCCGCGGCGCCACCAACGATGATAAATTCGACAGAGCTCTTAACCAGCAGCGAAATCAAGGCCCGGAAGTCTGTCATCTCATCTGCTCTCGCTCTCGACCTGCACGTCCGAGCTGCTGCGCAAACTCCTGCAGCCGCATCAACTGCTCGAATCGTTCCTGGACCGATAGCCGCAGGTTTTCGCGGATCAGCGTGCGATCCACGTCCTTCTTGTACGCCTCGATCACCGGGTCTGGCGCGAAATGTTCATCGTGTCGGCTCATGACGTGATTCTCGTATTCGTCTGTCATTGTATCACTACCACTCATCACTTGAGCTTATGATGTCTGCCCCCTTTCAAATGAAAACCGGAGCTGATCTACCGGGGCGTGAACCAGACATTCTCTTTATCGCCAATGACCATTTGGAAAGACTGAAGGATACGCATTTGGCCGGGGCGGCTGATGTGGTTGTGGAAGTCATCAGTCCTGAGAGCTTAGTGCGGGATCGCGGAGAAAAGTTTTACGAATATGAAAAGGGCGTCGTCGGAGAGTATTGGCTGATTGATCCACTGAGACAGTTGGCTGAATTTTACCGTCTTGACGACGGAGTCTATCGTCTTGCGCCCGTTGATGAGGACGGTATCTACCGAAGCGCGATACTGCCGGGATTATGGCTGCGTGTAGTTATGGCAAGAGCCTTTGCCACCCTGATGTCTCACGTTTAGTAGCTACCTAAGCGCCCTATGATTGCCAAGATGCCACCGGCTTGCCCGGTGGAGTCTCACGTTGGTAGCTACCTTATGCGCACAATCATTTCCAAGATGGCACCAAGCAAGCCGTCG
>JALZJF010000020.1 GCA_030859905.1 Acidobacteriota bacterium | reverse complement strand
GCCCGTTATCGGTACCAAGCGTGAGACTCCACCGGACAAGCCGGTGGCATCTTAAAGGAGTTCTTTGCGCCTCTTTTGTAGCTGCAAACGTGACCCTCCCCCGGACAAGCCGGGGGCATCCGAGAGTTTTGACGCGGGCTCGTCACGCCCAGGCTATGCTTTCGCCACGCTTCGCGGGCTCCCTTTGTCTTAAAGCAGGCCTCTTTCTTTCACTTGTAAGTACTTCTCCAACAACGCCGGGGCCAGGGCGGCGGCGGTGACGTCGAGCGCGAGGCCGCCTTGTGATTCCACCAGACGCAGTGCGCCTTCGCGAAGATGCATGATCTCTTCGGCAACCGATTGGGTAAACAGCTCCCGCGCGGTTTCTGGCGGGTCACGAACCACGGACTTAAGGTCGCGATCGGCGATAGTAACCACTAGGGGCAGATGGCGGGGACGCAGCAGCCGTAGAGAGGCAAGCAACTCCTTCGACCCCTCTTCGTCCACGAGATCGGTCAACAGCACGACGAGGGATCTGCGCTTGCTGTTGGCAGCCACAAACTCGAAGGCTCGCGCGTAAGAAGGCTCGATCATTTCCGGCTCTACCGAATAGAGTGCCTCGAGCGCCGCATCGATGTGGTCTCGCCCACGACCGGGAGGCAAATAACTCTGGATCCTCCGCCCGAAGACCATCACACCGGCATTGTCTCCGCCCCTTGCGGCTGCCGACATGAGAGCGAGCGCCGCATGCACCGCGGAATCCAGTTTCGTTTCCTGCTCGATCCGTGCGGTCATCAAACGACCGGCATCGAGGACAATAAGGATCGTCTGGTCGCGTTCAATTTGATACTGGCGCGTCGTTAGCTTTCCGCGACGGGCTGTTGCGGACCAGGAAATGTGACGCAGTTCGTCGCCGCGCACGTACTCACGCAGTGACTCAAACTCCCGTCCCTCGCCCCGCCACGAGGTTTTGCGGTGCGCGGAGACCAGCGAGCGCGCTCCGAGCGCTTTCAGCTCCGCTTCACGAGCGCGTCTCATGTTTGGATAGACCTTCACCGCTGCCGGCTCTCCCACTTTCATTTCACTCCACGCAAGTCTCAACGGTGAAAGAAAGCGCACGACCGTTTGTCCAAACTCGAACCGGCCTCGCTTCGGTGGGGTCAGGCTGTAGATGAGCGACGCAGAGCTTTGCCCTTCCAGACGCACCTTAGCCTCGCGCATTCCGGACAATCTCATCTGCGGCGGATATTCGTCTTTTATAATCAGAGAGAGCGCGCGTGGAGTACTGTTTTGGATTTTGATATGGACCTCAGTTTCCGCCCCAACTGCAAAGCGCCCCCCAAACTCTCGTTGGATCTGCACGCTCTTGGGCAGGCGGCTGCGTTTCGCATCAATGATCGCGAGACAGAGGAGACTGACATCGTAAGCGAGCGCCACCCAACGCAGCCAGGGACGTCCCCATGAAAGCGACAAGGGAATGAAGCCCAGGACGATTAGCAGGTAGAACAGTTTGCTGAAGACGAAGCGCATAAGAGCGGGTGCCGGGTGTCAGGTGCCGGGTGTCGGGTGCCGGGTGCCGGGTGTTACGTGTCGATAAGAACTGTCGTTGGCACCCCTAGCCAGAAATCGACCCAGCTTCGATTTCCGGCACCCGACACCTGGCACCCGGCACCTGTCTTTCGGCTCCCGACACCTGGCACCCGGCACCTATCTTGGTACCTCTGCGCTTCTCAAAATGTCCGAAATCACCGCGTCCGGAGTGGCGCCGTCGAGTTCTGCTTCGGCGCGCAACGCCAGGCGGTGGCGGAGCACCGGCCGCGCTATGTCGCGGACGTCGTCAGGCGTGGCAAACTCCCGACCGCGGATGGCCGCCAGGGCCTTCGAGCACAGGAGCAGCGCTACTGACGCCCGCGGACTCGCGCCGTAGTGAACGAATGGATGCGTACGCGTGCGACGAACAATGTCCACTGCGTAATGCTGTACACCGTGCTCCATGCGCGTCGTGCTGACTTCGCGACGACATCGAGATATGGCATCAGGCTGAACCAGGCGTACGATATCAACCTGATCAAGCCGTCGAGAGTTAAAGCCCGCATCCCAGTTAGCAACCACCTGCCGCTCGTGGGCTTCTTCGGGGTAATCAAGCAGTATCTTCACCAGGAAGCGATCAAGCTGAGCCTCGGGCAGTGGGTAGGTACCCTCGTATTCGATGGGGTTCTCGGTTGCCAGCACGGTGAAGATCGGTGAGAGCGAATGAGCTTCACCGTCAATCGTCACTTGCCTCTCCTCCATCGCCTCGAGTAAGGCAGCCTGCGTCTTTGGAGGAGTGCGGTTGATTTCATCCGCCAGGAGAATGTCGGTAAAGATGGGCCCCTGACGGAGACTGAAGCTGGAAGTGGCGACGTTGAAAATATTCGTGCCGGTGATGTCCGAAGGCATCAGGTCCGGGGTGAACTGGATACGGCCAAAGTCGGCGTTGACGATTCGCGAGAGGGTTTTTACCGTCAGCGTTTTCGCCGTTCCCGGAACGCCCTCAATCAGGGCATGGCCTTCCGCCAGCAGCGCAATCAGAATCTGCTCTATGGGCGCATCCTGGCCAACGATTACTTTGGCGAGTTCTCGCCTGATGTGCTCGACAGTGGAAGAAACGTATTCAAGCATCTTACTGTCGGGATCCTGAAATGAAGATCAACGCACGAACGAAATCCTTGATCCGCTGTCGCCCGCTATCGCGGGCTGGTAATCTTCTTTGTTTGCTGACCTGGGGCTCACGCTCCAGGGCGGGGTCCCCAGCCGAGCATCTCGGCTGGGGTGCGAGACTTTATGCTTTCGCCACGCTTCGCGGGCTCTAAATCCAACTGCAGCAGCCGATGAGTTTCATCAAACTTTTTGTGTTGCCTGTTTCGCATCTCGCGTGCGCATCCGCAAACCAAGGGCGCCTTCCACGTCGCGCAGCCGCTTCACTAATTGAATTGACTGTCGTTCGGTTACTGGAGCGCCATTAATTGCTTCTTCACACTGGCGCATCAAGACTTCAAGGGTCCGCGATTCCAGCGACGAACGCGCAGCTACTCGCGCGGCTATTTCTACGCGCGGACTGTTGTAATCCATTCCCGCGTATCGCGCAAGAACCCGACGCGTGCGCGAATATACGTTCTCAATTGCCAGATCGTAGGCCCTTGCCCTTTGCTGGAGTTCGGCCATGGAAGCCACAAACTCCAGGCTGGAGCGACGGTCGACCTGCTTCAGTGGTAACGGACGCGCAAAACGCCGGCCTCTGGTCCACAAAATCACCAGCATCAGGATGACCAACTGGCCCAGCAGCGGAAGAATCGGGGTGCCGGAAAAATAGCCGATCAGGGCGTTGCGTGTTGTTCCTTTTCCCTGATGATACTCATCGAAGGCAATCAATCCCTTGGTACTAGTAAGTAAATTGATCGCGAGTTGAAGATTGTCCTTGAGACTAAGTCCCCCGTTGGAGAAGATGTATGGGTCGCTGAGTACGACGAGCCGACCGTTGCCGTGGGGATAGTCTACCAATAAGGCTCCCCGGTTATCTCCCAGGTGTATGACGGGGGCAGGCGATACCGGTGTGGATTTATCAGACGCGGCCCCTGGCCGGCCCGCAGGCTCTGGAACAGGCAGAGGTTCATCTTCGAATTCGTCGTCGTTTTGCCGGCCAGGCGCCGCCTGGGTCGCCTGGGCAGGACGGCTGTTATTTTCGATCCTGGTGAAGCTAATAGTGGACGCGAATCGTGAAGGCATCACCGACTCGACATTCTTCGTTAGCAAAGTTGGCTGTACGGGCTGGATCGGCGTTACCTTTTCAGTCATCTCGCCGACGTTGCCTGGATTAACCGTCAACGAAGGAAACTCTCCCACCTCGGTCGCAACCACCCAATGGTTGGATCGCGGCAAAACGAGATCCTCTGGTCTGCGGTCGACGAGCACCAGCCTGCCGCCGCGCTCAACCCACAAGAGAATACTCCTGGCTTCATCTTCGTCGATGGAGAAAGCGGTATCTCCGATGATCACGAACGTTTTCACGCTCTGCCGGGTGTCTGCCAGCAACTGGGCGGGAACCTCCCGCCATCGCATGACCTGGTGGCCCGATTCACTCAGGAAGTCATAAAGAGCGCGAGTTCCGGTGGCGCCGGAGTGATAAGTTGATCGGTTAGGCGACAGCTCAGTATCTTGTCGTTCATCTTCGCCCGCGTAGCCGGCGGCATTGATCGCGATCAATACGCCCAGCACGAGCACGACCGTTAAGATGATGGCGATTCTCTGGCGCATAACTTACAGTTACCGTGATAGCGCCTGCTTATACCCTGTGCGGAATGCGAGCCAGTCTGCTTCGGTGGCGTTGGCAAAGCCATACCAGTGTCGCTCGAAGCTGTCAGTAAGTTGTTTGACGTTACCGTAAAGCGGTTCTAAACCCCGCATCGCGCCCAGGTAGTCGCGATTAGTTTTGTGCTGCGCGAGACTGATAATTTTTCGCTCACCCAACTCAACGAGTAAGGCGACATACGCTTTACGAATGGCCGCGCGAAGTTCGCCGCGACGAGCCAGGGATTCGGCGTCCGCCAGCAGATCTACCGACGACTGATCGGGTTCGAGTTTCTCACCCAGGACGATCAATGGCCGGCGTTTTCCTTTCTTTTTTGTTCCTCGTTTCTGCAACAATCGGGGCGCGAAGAGTTTGACGGCATACGCGATGACGACCAGGGCCAGCGCTACCACAAAGATCTGTGCGAAGGTGGTAAATAGACCCGCGCTTCCGGGAGCAAACCGTTGCGGTTTGGGCAACAAGCTTCCCAACCACTGCAGCAGGTCACGCCAAAGGCGCGCCAGAGCGCTCACCTCCTTGCGGCCGCGAGCGTACTCCGCCCGCTGAAGGATCTCGCCGAGCTTTTTAGTCGCCTCAGCTTTTGAAGCTCCAGCAGACTCGGCTTTTTCTATTTCCTCGAGACGATGCGCTAGTGCCTGAAGGCGTTCGGTAATGAGCGTCAGAGACTTCCGTTGTTCCGTTGCCGGGGCTTTCTCAAACTTCTCGAGCTCGCGATGTAGCCATGAATTATCGACCGTGACGCTTGCGTCTCCCCATTCGACGTCTTCGGTCGCCGGCAAGGCGTTACGAACCGCCTCCAGAGTTGCCCTAATTCTTATAAGGCGAGCCGCGTCGGTCTCGCCCTCATCGGATTGAGCGAGGGTGTC
>JALZJF010000250.1 GCA_030859905.1 Acidobacteriota bacterium | reverse complement strand
GTCGGGAAAAAGCTTCTCCGTGTACTCCGTGCCTCCGTGGTGCATCTTTTCTTAGCAATTTCAACACGGAGACACGGAGATCACGGAGGTTACACAGAGAAATCCGATTTTTCCGACAGACTCCTAGCTTTAGCTTGCGTGGCGAAAGCGGCAGCCTAAAAGCTGAACTCTGAACTTCCGGCTTCAAACTGCATCAGCACCTAAACTAAGCATCACCTTGATGCCCGCTTTCGCATCCCCTATACTGCGAAAGCCTTTCCATTTGCGTCGATGGAGCATTAGAAAGCGTATTGCAGCCTGTTATTCACGAAGGAAAACTCGACGGCAAAGGATTCCGCTTTGCGATTGTAACGAGCCGTTGGAATGACTTTATCAGTTCACGACTCGTCGAAGGGGCGCTTGACGCGCTCGCTCGACTCGGCGTTGGGGAGAAGGCAGTGGCGGTCTACAAGGCGCCGGGTTCTTTCGAAATTCCACTTCTGGCTTTGAAGGTCGCGAGTTCGAAGAAGTTTGATGCGGTCATTTGCCTGGGAACGATTATTCGCGGGCAAACACCACACTTTGAATACATTGCCAACGAAGTGACGCGTGGAATATCACAAGCTGGGATAGAAACTGGAGTGCCGGTAGTCTTCGGGATAATAACTGCCGATAATTTCGACCAGGCCATCGAGCGTGCGGGAGTTAAGCTGGGTAACAAGGGATTTGAGGCCGCCACAACGGCAGTTGAATTGGTAAATCTTTACAAAGAAGCCTTTGAAAAGGATGAAGGATGAGGGATGAAGGATGAAGTTTGAAGACGTGCTGGAATAGCAACCTTCATCCTTCCGCCTTCCGCCTTCCTCCCTGATGTATTATGGGTTCGCGACGTAAGGCGCGCGAATGCGCCTTGCAAATGCTCTTTGCGGCTGATGTTGCTGAAACGCCCCCAGACGAGGTGGTGCGGACGTATTGGGCGGAATTGGGCGACACTGATGTGGAACAACCGGCGCGCGAATTTGCGACGCGACTGGCAGCCGGCACGCTGGCCCAACTCCAGGCGCTGGATGAGCGCATACGTTCGCGGGCAGAGCACTGGCGCATTGCGCGGATGGCGGTTGTCGATCGCAACATCCTTCGCCTGGCCGTTTACGAGTTCCTTTACGAACCTACTCCTCGCACCGTGGCCATCAATGAAGCGCTCGAAATAGCCCGCCGTTTCTCAACCTACGAAGCCACGCAATTCATCAACGGCATCCTTGATGCCATCAAGCGCGATCTCGACGAGCAGCAGCCGCAGGTGAATGTAGAGTTAACGGAAGAATCCGAGGGTGCCTTGGACGACGCAGAGGGTGAGCATCCTGTTACTTCGGAGTAGTATCGCGACCACTTCATCGACTTCCGTTTATCAAGCTTAAGAACAGTCGTTAGCCGCTATTCACCATTTACGCTTTAGCATTTACTATTCAATCGTGGACCAGAGCCAGCGCCAGTTTCTTGCCGACACAGAAGACCTCATCGAGCAGATCTTTGCTGACCTGGACGAACTGCGCGAAAAAGCGAATGACCGGAGAGCTCGACGGGAATTGGTTGACCGCATCTTTCGCCGCATCCACCGGGTCAAGGGTTCCGCGGCATCTTTGGGTCTTGAGGGATTGAGCGAAATTGCCCACGAGTTTGAAAGTCTGCTGGGTGCCGTTCGTACGGGACGGCTAATTTTGGATAACGACGTGCTAGACACGTGTGAGAGTGCGAGCGTCGCGTTGTTAGAGAGTTTACATCTCGCTTCCTCAGGCGTCGTCGAACCATCCCGCAGAGCATTGTTTGAACGGATTCAGGTTCTCACAAGGGTGGATGGCGCGAAATCCGGTCCGCACATCGGTTCGGAGGGCGGTGGTTTACCGCTCCAGATTTCGCAGTCGTTAACCGGCGACGAGAAGTACCGTCTGGAGCAAGCGTTTGAGGAAGGGGACGACCTCTACGTGGTTACAATCAGTTTCGATAACGTGAGTTTCGACGACGAGTTCTTCAGTTTGAAAGAAAAACTTGCAGCGCGCGGTGAAGTTATCACCACCTCGCCGATGGTCGACGCCGAGCGTGCCGATCGAATAAACTTTCAAATCCTCTTCGCCGGCAGGTCCCAGCTTGATGTTGCCGATCCGGATCTAAGCAGCTTTGCCGGTCTGGGCATTAGGAAGGTGGCCTGCAAACCCGAAAGGGCTGGCGCGGGCGACGAGGTCGAACCGGGGTCCATAAGGCAGCCCGCTTGGGATGGCACTGCAAACCCGTCGGTAGCGGCATTGAGACTTACACCCGCTGCCTCGCAGTCCGATTTCATTCGCACTGACCTCGATGATCTCGACCGGTTGATCTCCTCGACGCATGACCTTTTTCGCTCTACTGCCAAGGCTCTTGACCTGGCGCTTTCACAGCCGCGATCGAGCAGCGAGGTCAAGGAAGAACTCGAAAGATTAGACGTGCAAATCAGACAATCGTTTCTGACCGTGGAAGAGAAACTGATTGGACTCAGAATGGTATCGCTGGCGCCAGTCCTGCAACGCGCGGCCCGAGCGGGTCGAGCGGCCGCTCGTTTAACCAACAAGGAAATAGACTTTGAGGTTGTCGGTTCAAACCTGAAACTCGACAAGCTATTGAGTGATGCGATCGCGGATCCGCTCATCCATCTGGTCCGTAACGCGGTAGATCATGGGATTGAAACGGCTGAGCAACCAGCGCGGTCGCCAGAGAGAAAGCGCGGCTTAGTGCGCATAGAAGTGACTACCGAGGGCCGGCAAACCTGCCTGCGAGTTACGGACAATGGTCGTGGCATTGATCCCGCATTCGTCTCGCAAGCAGCAATTAAGCAGGGAGTAATCGGTAAAGACACCCTTCTGGACATGGATCGCAGCGTACGAATGATATTTCGTCCAGGGTTCACAACTCTGTCTTCAGCCTCAACTATTTCGGGTCGTGGGGTAGGTTTAGACGTCGTAGAGACGGCAGTCGAACACGCAGGAGGCGAACTTCGAGTCTCCAGCGAATCAGGGCGAGGATCCACCTTCGAGATTCGGCTACCGGCAACGTTTGGTCTGCTCCGTTCGACTATGGTCGCCTCCGGAGGCAATAGCTTCTGCATAGATAGCTCTCAGGTGGTGAAGATTGAAGTGATCGCAGCCAGTCAGATCGAGAAGTCCGAAGATGAGGAAGCCCTGCGCTCTGAAAGCGGAGTTCTGCCTATTGTTCGCTTGCGTAAACTATTAGGACAGCCGACTGATGAAGTGTCCGCTGACCTGGTGCATATCATCACTTGTGAGTTTCCCGGAAAGGGCCGGGACGACATGCACCGGAAACGAGTTGGCATCATCGTTGACAAGGTGGCGGGAAGTGAGGAGGTTCTGGCACGCAATCTCGGTCGTCACTCATCACGCTGGCCAGGGATTGCCGGAGCTACCGAGTTGCGCGACGGCACGGTCGCTCTGGTTCTCGATCTTCCCCGACTGATTCAGGGCGTGGCGACGGATATGTGTTGAAGGTTATAGCCACCGAAGCCTCTGACAATCGCCGTTTGAGTTCCGCGACGCTCATCGGCTCGTCCCACAGAAAATGGGAACTGCCGATGCCGTATCTAAATCATTTTCGGGTGCATTGTATGCCAGTTAGTGGCGCGCTCGAATGCCAATGCTACTCGCAACGGTGCGCCTTCGTCGTAAAGTCCGCCGGTAAACATAATCGATTGCGGCAACCCCTTGGGAAAGCCGCAGGGAACGCAAACCGCGGGATGCCCAGTGAGATTCGTAATTAGCAGACTTGCGCTCCCCGGCGCGGGGGAAACAAACACGTCCCACTTCGACATCAGCGCGTCCATCTCCCGCATCAACAGAGTGCGTGCGCGCTGCGCCCGGATGTACTCCACAGCCGGAATGAAGCGGGAGCTGCGGAACGTGTTGGGCCAATCCCCCGGCTCCTGACCGGAGAGTTGGTTAATCCCACCATCCCGAGTGAGATCATCGAAGGCGGCCGCTGCTTCGGCAACCAGGATGATGCGCAGAGCAGCCGTCGAGAATCTGGGCAACTCTATGGGTTCAAGTTTGGCGCCCGCATTCCTCAAAGCGTCGAGGGCCGTCTGGTAGGTTGCCTTTCGCTCAGCGTCTTGTTGTTGATCAAACTCCGCCTTGAGATATCCAATCCTCATGCGACTGAGGGGTGTCTCAGGCGACCAGTTAAAAGGAACATCCCTGACCGTTAGATCTTTCTCATCTGGCCCATAAGTGGCATGCAATGCTGCGGCGCAATCCTCAACGCCCCGGCAGATAGGGCCGATCTTGTCCATCGTCCAACTGAGTCCCATGGCGCCAAAACGACTGACACGTCCGTAAGTCGGCCGTAAACCCACAACGCCGCAACGCGAAGAAGGCGAAACGATTGAGCCAAGCGTTTCCGTTCCTATTGAGAACCCAACAAGTCCTGCGGCTGTGGCTGAGGCCGGGCCCGCTGACGAGCCGCTGGACCCGGTTCTTTGTTCTTCTACTTGCCAGGGATTTCTCGTCATTCCCTGGAACCAGCGACCCCCCTGCGCCAGTGCACCCATCGAAAGCTTGGCCACCAGTACCGCGCCCGCATCCTGCAGGCGGCTTACCAGAGTTGCGTCATAATCGAATACCTGGTCCCGATAGGGTTCTGCGCCCCAGGTGGTGCGAATGCCCTTTGTGGCGAAGAGATCCTTTGCACCCCAGGGAATGCCATGCAGTGGTCCGCGATACTTTCCCTGTTTGATTTCGCGGTCGGCTTCTGCGGCTTGCGCAAGCGCGAGTTCTTCGGTGAGCGTTACGGTGCAATTGAGTTTTGGTCCGTAGCGCTTTAAGCGCGCGAGATACATCTTCGTGAGATCGATTGAGGAAACCTTGCGGTTGCGGATCAGGTCCGCGAGCTGTGGCACAGTGGCAAAAGCCAGATCTTCGACCGTGTTGAAGTTAAGCCTGTCGATCTTACTAAGCTTGAAGGTGACAGCCTTGACGTTAAATCTTTTCCCGGGCAAGGCCGGATGAAATAGGGTGGCGGGCTCGGTATCGAGCGGAACATTGATCTTGCGAAGCGTTTCGTATCGCTCAAGGTTTGAGTTGACATTCTGCAGAGCCATTTGCTTCTGCGCGTCTGTTAGTTCAATGCCGAATAGTTGTTCCGCGCCTCGTAGCATTTCCTTCGTCACACGCAAAGGAGCAGGCGATGGCGGGGGTGAGGGTGAAGCCGCCGGCGTCTGCGAAGGCGTTTGCGCGAGTGCCGAGATCATCTGCAAATGGGGATTGGCAACGGCGGCGACGCCGAGAACGGGAATGAGTTTCACAAACGTGCGCCGGTTCAAACCACTATCGCCGGCAACCGCAGCAGTTTGTCTGGTCTTTCCTTTTTTCGCGCCGGGTTGTTTCCTCTTCATTCTCGTCTCCTATTGAAGATTTAAGATCGGTACCGGGCGCCTCGACACGGGCGCCTGCGGTTGCACCGGATGGGGCGCCCACGGAGGGATGCCCCTACGATTTCAAGACTTGGGTTAAAGCCGCGGAGGTTGGGTTGCCATACTTCAGCTAGAAGCTAGAATTCGCTCCCAGCATTGGTTGGATGGCATTAGCAAGTCTCAAAGAAGACTTCGTTGAGTCCACTTCGAATCCATCCTCAATCCGCCAAATCGCCGACAAGACGGCCTGGGCGAACGCCCAAGCCAGGGTGCGCGTAAAATCCAGGTTAAGTTTTCTCGTGAACTGTTGTAGCCGTCTCTCGATAATCGAGGGCGAGACGAACATCTGCGGTCGTTCAATCGGATTGCGGAGGATGGCACCAATTTCATACGCATGCTCCTGGACTCGCCCAAGTAGTTCATCTGGTAGAAAGGTGCGGGCACCGAGTTCAGCCAACAACCCAGCATCCTCAGCTTTGCCGCGGCTAATAAGATTGGGGTGGAAGCCTGTTTCCGGTTTCATTAGTAATAGTAATCGTGCCGGGCTTGGCCCACCAAAAGATCTCTTTCAAACTCATCGCCGGCGAAGGGTGGTGACGAACAACCAGAACGCGCACTCGATCGCGGACGATACGGAACAGAAAATGATATGGAAATCTTTCGAGATTCACGCGCCCTAGGTCGGGCTCACGAATGTCGTAAGTTTCGGGAGAGTCGGCAGCTTTTTGAAAGAAGGATCGCAACTCGCTATAGAACTCATCCGCGAGCTTTTGTTCCGGCGGCGTCCTCGTAGTAATCCATGATCCGAGAGATGTCTGTGGCGACTTGCGGGTGAAACTCCAGCCGCATCAGCCACGCCGACCCTGGATCTGTGAATCCAATTCAGCTAGCGAAATAGCCTGCGCGGGATCGGCCTCCGTTTCCGCGTCGCGTAGCAGCGCCTCGGCAACGCCTTCGTCCTCATCCGACAAAATGCCCGGAAGGGAATCGAGGAGATTAGCGGCCAAAGTCGCCCGTTCCTTCTCAGGTAAGTCGCGGGCGAGTTTCTCTACTTCAACGATGGTGCTCATGAACTAAGGATAACTCTGGGAAGCTAAGGGAGCAACGGGGTAATGCGCTAGCTCGAGGGCAGATTTCGCACTCGCGCCAAGCCTCATCGCCAGGAATCAGCGCTGCCTCTCCAGACTCTACCTGAGAAATGCGTCGCCGGACTTCCGCAAGCTGCGTGTTGGTAATCTCCGGTGAAATATCCTCGGCCAGACTCGCGTCAGCCGCTCGGTGAGTGAAAACCTTCATGGTCCCTGAAAGTACTGCATGAGAATAGAATTCAGGATTTGTTAAAGACGTCTTAATAACTGCTCTCGCAGCCTCTTCTCTGATAGCTCTTAGGAACATAAATGCAACACGATAACAATTACTGGTATCCACCACCTAACAAAAAAGAATGACGGTATCGCTGCAGGGAAGGCCGAAAGTGTCAAGCAGGTCATAAGTTCTAGAGTTACTCGCCAGTTGCTTGGGCCGAATTGCGATTTGAGTAGCGCATGTCCTTTGTTAAGGTCCGCCCAAGGTTTTTATCTCTTGGCGTTCATGTCGCTCGACAAATTCCTGCCACTCAAGATGTATCTCTATCATTTAATAGGTCTTTCCGCTGGCGCAAAATCGCAAGATTAGGCGGTTCGGTCAGCACTCACAGGATGGAATTCAAGAGCTTGCCCTTTGGCTTGTACTCACGAAATTTACGTTTGACTTGGACTGAAGGGCCGAAGTTCAATAACAATCCATTGTCGATGCCTGTGGCGGTAAGATAGTTAACTCCTGCTTATCCGGTTGTTTCAGCAAATCGCTACGGACAGACACGCGATGAGCCTGAAACCGCAACATATGGGCCTATGCTGAAACAAGCGGATAAGCATAAGTTAACTAGTTGAACTTCATGTCTCTGCGTCAAGGTTTGAACAGCCTTCAATTCGATGACTACGCGTCCGTCAACCCACAAATCGGCATAGTACTCGCCAACTACTTGGCCCTCATAAGTGACGTTGATTGGCTCTTGCTGCTTGATGTTCAACCCAAGCTTTTCAAGCTCTATTCGAAGCGCGTTCTCGTAGACCTGCTCAAGAAAGCCTGGTCCGAGCACATTGTGGACCTTGTAAGCACAAGCGATGATCTTTTGGGTGAAGTCGTCATCCTTCATCGCATCCTCCGTGAGAAAAAGGAAGTCATTGACAGGATTTGCAGAATTTACAAGATTTAGCCCTGGTTGTGAAGTCGAAGATCAGTCTGGTTTCAGACCCAATGACGCGAGACAGAAAGCTCTTTCGAAGACGGCTGCCACAGCCATCCTGTAAATCTTGTTCATCCTGTCCAAGTTTTTTGAGCTTTGATAGATC
>JALZJF010000248.1 GCA_030859905.1 Acidobacteriota bacterium | reverse complement strand
ATGCTATTAATGACCACGCCGATCAGGTCCCACTGGCGAATGCCCCTGACGAGTCCTTCCTCTGATACTTTTTCCATGGTCTGCCTTATAATCGAAATCGGTTGCCGAAACAACGAATTTGATTTTTTGGTGATGATTGTAGGGGCGTCCCTTTGTGGGCGCCCCATGCGAACGCGACAACGGGGCGCACTTGTAAGGGCGTCCCTCCGTGGGCGCCCCTCGCTGACGCGACAAGGAACGCCCATTGTACGGGAGCCGTTTGGTGGAGGTCCTTCACCAACGCGACAAGGGGCGCCCACGGAGGGAAGCCCCTACAACTCAACTAACCATGAAACTAACAACCCATCTCGCATGCGTTCTGTCTATTTCGATCTGCCTGACCGCATCGGGTGATGCACATAACCACCCGCCCTCGAACGTTACCGTGTCCGGGCGCGCGTTGCAGGCTCTGGTCGATGAAGCCGCCAGAACCACCCTGGAGAAGTTTGCCGACAAAGAACTAAAAGAGGATCAGTTGTCGATTACCCTTATCGACCTGCGCGACCCGCAGCGTCCGGTAACCGCGAGCTACCGAGGCAACGAGCGCGTATATCCCGCCAGCGTAGTGAAACTTTTCTACCTGGCTGCGGCCCATCGCTGGCTTGAGGACAAGAAGATTGGCGACAGTCCCGAGCTGCGCCGGTCACTGAAGGACATGATCGTTGATTCTTCAAACGAGGCGACCCAGTACGTCCTTGACGTCGTCACCCACACTACCGGCGGCTACGAACTGCCGCCGAAGGAGATGGAAAAATGGCAGCACCAGCGAAACGCCGTTAATCGTTACTTCACTTCGCTCGGTTACACAAATATCAATGTCAACCAAAAGACTTTTTGCGAAGACGCCTACGGGCGCGAAAGCGTCTCACGCGGACCAAAAGGTGAGAATCGGAATAAGTTGACCACCGATGCCACGGCGCGTCTGATGATGGAGATCGCTACCGGAAAGTCCGTTACTTCGCGGCGAAGCGCTCAGATGATGGAGTTGCTCAAACGAAACTACTCAAGTAAGAGCAAAGACGCGGATGATCAGGGGCGCGGTTTCACCGGCATCGCTCTGGCCGGAATTGAGGGGGCCCGACTCTGGTCAAAGGCTGGATGGACCAGCACTACGCGGCACGATGTGGCCTACATCGAGCTGCCGGACGGAAACAAGTTAGTGCTGGCGACTTTCACTACTGATCATGCGAACGAACGCGAGATTATTCCTGCCGTAGCGCGCGTGGTGATTGGTGGATTGAAAGATGTGAAATAGAGCTCGTAGCGGACGATAGTGGCCCAGCCACTTAGGTGATCGAGTCATACTCAGTCGGAACCGAGGAGCGGCAGCGACCGGGTCCAGGCTGCGTGACCACTCGACCGCACAGACCGGGGATTTCACATCGCTTGAGTGAAGCGATGCCACACCCGGTCGCTACCGCTCCCCGGTTCTGACAAGTCGAGGAACCGTTTCAACGGAATGCAACAGTGCTTTTTTCGATAGACTCGCCAGGGGTGATATCACGATTTGCCGGAAAGACTTTTCTTAAGTAACTGGACCAGGTCAACTACCTTTCCTTCGTCACGCCCTTCGCTTTCGACCTGCACAACATTACCGGACTTGGCCTGCTTCTTTTTCACCAACTTTAGCAGCCGCTCGGTTTGTTCGTCCGCGAGCTTGATAGGCGAGAAGGCCGCTTTCGACTTCTTACTAATCAACGTCTCGAACTTGCGCACCGTGGCTGGCATGACTTTCTTCTTTTGCGGTAAACCAACATCCGCAGGCGACCGGATCTCATCGGCAAAGCGCATGGTCTCGGCGCGAAGAATACCCTGGTCAGCAAAGATGGCCACCAGGTTCTCCTTCCCACGCATCACGAAGGTTGCGATTCCAGCTTGCCCGGTCTCTTCCATGGCTGCCACCAACAACTTGTATGCCTTTTCTGAGTTGGCGGCGGGAGTTAAGAAGTAACCGCGTTCAAAGTAGAGTGGTGGAATTGAGTTTTCCTTGACGAAGCGGGTCAGATCAATGTCCCGGGTCTTGTCCGGGGCCAGACGTTCCAACTCTTCATCCGTTACCACGACGTATTTTCCCTTATCGACCTCATATCCTCGCACCAACTCGTCCGCGTCGAGATCGCGCTCGGTTTTCCCTGAATAGTACTTGCGCGCCAACGGCTCACCCTCAGGGCTCAGCATACGCAGAGGCGGGCGGCTCGCCTGGTTGGCGGGAAAGAGATTCACCGGAACACTAACCAACCCGAAGGTCAACGTCCCCGACCAAAACGGTCTTACCCGTGACTCACCACCGGTCGATTCCTTTTTCCTGGACGCTCTTTTAGGCGGCACGTTTCTGCTTTCTCAGTGCTGCAATGCTCTTGGCGAGCACACTGTCGAGGGAAGTAGTTTTCTGTTTCAATTTTACGGGCGTTAACCTGGGCGCTCGACCCTTTGCCTTGCGCGCAATAAATTCCATTACTCGTTCCCGATACTCATCTTTAAAATCCGCCGGAATGAATTCGCCTTCGAGCAGACTCACGAGATGCGTCGCCATGTCGATCTCCTTCTTGCTTGGCTCGCGACCCGCGGGCTTCGGCAAGTCTTTGGCGGAAATCACTTCGTTAGCATTTCTGAGCGTTACCAGAACCAGATAGCCATCTTGCGCGCGCAAGGCTCCGACGTAAGGCTTGTTGCGCATCACCCAGTGTGCGATACCCTCGCGCTGGCGTTTCTCTAAGGCTTCCGCAAAAGCAAAATAGGCTTTCTCGTCGCCGTCTGGTCCCAAATAGTAAGGTCTCTCGTACCACTGCTGGCTGATCTTCTCGGGCGGTACGAACTCAGCAATCTCAATTTCGCGAGAAGGCTCGGGTTCGAGACTCTTCAAATCCTCGTCAGTAATAATCACAAACTTACCCGGTTCGACTTCGAAGCCTTTCTGTATTTCTTGATTTCCGACTTCTTCGCCATTATCGGGATGGACCATGTGCTGCTTGACTCTCATGAGGTGCTTGTCATCGAGGATATGAAAGCGCACCGAGCGGTCCGAGACGGCCGCATAGAGTTTCACGGGTATTTTGATCGAGCCGAGTTTTAGCCGACCTTTCCAAATCGCTCGAGCCGCCATAGTTCAGGACACCTCGACTTCCTGCTGCTCTTCATCCTGGCCACACGCGACACAGGTGGAGCAGACCACGGTGAGAGATTCTCGCTCCCGCGCACAGTCTGAGCACGTTGGCCCATCGCAGTCCGGGCAACGATATTGAGTTTCGTAAAGATAAAGGTGATGGCAGCCGGGGCAGATTTCTGTCCCCGGCCCGAGCCACCACGCCTGTAGTCGCAACTTAGCCATTTTCATGTGCTCGCCAACAACCTGGTCCTACCCCCCCGAAAAGGACGGCTCACGCCCTGTTAACTTGCGGGTTAGGAATGGGCCAAAGCGGAGCGCGCCCCGCTCAAGCTTCACATCCATTCAGTTGTATTTGCCCCCGTTCTGACCTCGACTCCATTTTCCCGGTGTCGTCTTCCCATACAAGCGTTCTAATTGTTTGTTCTTTTCACGATCGTTGCTAAGCGGTCTGAGCAAAAACCGCACGAATCGGAATACGCCTTACTTAGAGGCAGCAAGCAGAGTGCCGAATCGGGGTCATTAGTTCGAGTCATTTCTGGTACTTTCGTGGATCGTCTTACCCTTGTTACTCACTCGCTCCGATTAACCCCCATTTTAAAGGCGCTTAAATCAGCATGCGAAATTGGAGCTCGATGATTGCTGCCGGTTGACCTCGTTTCTCTAACTTCGGCCAGCGGTGTTTTTATTATATGTGTGTTAACGCACCGACGGTGTTGGGGTGGAGAGTACATGAATATTTGGCGACAACTCGTCAAATTCTTACTGCCTGAGGCTCAAATCCCCCATTTCGCCCAATACATATCCGTTATGTGAATCCCTATGTTTGTTCCCGGAAGGGTCGAAGGACTAGAATGATAGTTGAAAAATCAAATTTGGAATTGCGTGAGAATCGAGCTCTGGA
>JALZJF010000224.1 GCA_030859905.1 Acidobacteriota bacterium | reverse complement strand
GTTTTGGCAACGATTTCCCGACGAGTACGGACTCGCCCGGGTAGGATTAGGCTTCACAGACCGAAGCCGCACCGTTTGTGTTACATGACTAAGCTCTCTACTCATTACGGCTCACGCCCCGCTTCGCGGCACAAGGCACGATGAAACTGAAACTGCAGAATCGCTGCCAGAAAATAGCGAGCGTAGGGGGTATTGCCTGGGACGTGGAATTTCGCCCCCGCGTCAAAGTCTTGCTCCGAGCGTGGCGCCGGCGGAGCCACTCCCTGATACTTCTCTCGCAAAGCCCACCAGGCACTGTTGTAATCGCCAGGTCCAACTTCGCCGGAAAAAACTTTCCAGCGCCATTGATCTACGAGGTAACCAAACGGTAGGAACGCCACCTTCTCCAGCGATCGCTGCAAAAGAAAACCGATATCCGCACTCTGATCCGGGACCTTATCAATCAATCCAATCTGCTTTAGATAAGGGGGAGTTACAGAGAGGGCAATAGTGTCGCCGATAGCTTCGTGAAAGGCGTCGTTAGCGCTGCCGCGATAAAGAAAGGACTGGCCGGCATAAGCCATCTGATAATAATTATGGCCCAGCTCATGATGAACGACAGTGAAGTCTTCCTCCCGGATCTGGATGCACATCTTCAATCGCACATCCTTCTGGTAATCGATGTCCCAGGCGCTGGCGTGGCAAACCACTTCACGGTCCACCGGTTTGACGAACAGTGAGCGGTCCCAGAACGTTCCCGGTAACGGTTCAAAGCCCAAGGAAGTAAAGAAGCCTTCGCCGTGGCGCACCATCTGCTGGGCGTCGATGTTCCGCGTGTTGAGTATCTCAGTTAAATCGTAACCTCGATCACCGCCTGCCGGCGCCAGCAGCGGATAGATGTTATTCCACTGCTGGGCCCACATGTTGCCAAAGAGATGAGCGGGAATCGGGCCCTCGTTGGGGACCACCTGAGTTCCGTATTTGGCGATCAATTTCTTGCGCGTGTAGGTGTAGAGCGAATCGTAAAGTGGTTTTACCTGTTGCCAGAGTCGTTCCATTTCAGCGGCGAAAGCGTCCGGCTCCATATCGTATTTTTCACGCCACATCGCGCCGGTGTCCTGGAAGCCCATCTCGCGCGCGCCCTTGTTACTAAGCTCAACGAAGCGCTGATAGTTTTTGCGATAGGGCGGCGAAACCTGGTGCCAGCCGAGCCAGATGCGTTTCAGTTCCTCCGGCTCGCGGCTGTTCGCGAGAATCACTTCCATTTCGCTGAGACTGAGACACTTCCCTTTGTCTCCCTCAGGGCAATATTTGCCTTTGCCATAGTCGCCTTCCAGCGCGGCGGCAATCTTTGTTAACTCGTCGCGTTCGGCTGCATTGGAAGGCGCCGGCAGCGTAAGCGCCAGCTTGAGAAGTCTTAGCTTGCGGGCGGTATCGGAGGGCAGGTCTACTCCGTCGAAGCGGCGGGATTGTTCGGCTAATTCCGTGGTGGCTTCGATTACTTGTTTGTTCGCTTCTGCCGAAAGGGTTTCTGTGTCGTCGGTTATGAAGGTGCTTTTCACCCAGTCAGCTCGAGCGTACTTGATGTTGAGTTCAAGCAGCCGCTTCTCTGCGTCAGCAACAAACTGCTCAGCTTCCGCGGACGTACCTTTGGCGCTGGAGCTTACGTCCGGCCCGCCTGACTGGGTGCACGAAGACAGCAGCGCGAGCCCGAAATATAAAACCAGAAAGGTACGAAACCAGCGACGGGTATTGCTCGACAAGAATGGCATGCGGAACCTCCGGCCAGAGGAGTTGTGAAAAAGGGAGGGCAGGATTGTAACTGATCACTGACACCCCTGTTAGTTCTTCTTTCGCTGGTTGGGCAGAACGCCGGCGTCCACTGTCTCCCCGGTGCGTGAGAGCACCTGAAAATAAAGGTCATCAATAACCTCGGCCAACATAAACGACATGTCAAGATCGAATGCTTTGTCGGTGAGGGGCGAGTTGACCTTAACATCGCCCAGCCTTAACTTCCCGCCCGCTCCGGACACGAAGTAATAGATCCCTTTCTGTGGCTTGATGCGTTCCTAGAAATGATCATGACCGGTAAAGACGGCATTGACGCCATGCTTCACGAAGATCGGCTCGACAACTTTACGGAGCTCCTTATCGGATCCATGCTTCCCCCCAGACGAGTAGGGTGAGTGATGGTGGAACGTAATCTTCCATTCGGAGGTATCTTTAGCTAACTCATCTTCCAACCATTTCACCTGTTTCTTATCCATGTAGTTGCTATTCAAAGCGCGAGTTACTGACCTCGTCGGATGACTGGATTTTGACCAAAGCGGGAGACGCGCGGTCTGATATCTGGTTCCTTACCCAGCATGCTGCGTACGATCGAAAGCCGTGCCACTATGCGCGACTCGGAAAGCTGAAATCTATTTGCCAGGGTTTGTGACTGGTCGAAATCGCTCGCTGCCAGGAGGCCCAGCACTTGACCGTATCGTATCACCATGTTGCTTAAACCATTACTGCCTTCCAGTGGCAGCTCACCATCCTGGAAGACGTTCACTTCAAACCCATTAAGTGTGGAGGCGGCCGTTAGTAACTCATTGAGCTGCACGATACCAGGTTCCAGGATCTCAAAGCTGCGGGCCGGCTCAAGTTCTCTGAAAGCATCAGCGACCCTAATTTGTTGTTCGAGATGTTGGTAGTTAGAGGCCCGCCGGTTTGTGAACTGCCGCGCCTCATTCAAAAGTTCAACCGCCAGCTTGGGATTGTTCTGCCTGGCATTCCCGGACAATTGCACCAGCATATTGATTCGCTCGTCATCGGAACGCAGCGCTGCGAGTGTCTGCCTCACCTCGGCCATCTTGCTGCTATCCATCTTTTCAGAGGTTTGCCGAAATTCCACCGCCTGCAACACCGATTCGCGCGCCTCCGGTTCCAGATGATCGTTGGCAATCTGGCGGGCGCGGTCAGCATTTCCTTCTTCGAGGGCCCTAAGTGCAGCCCGCTGATAAATTCGCGATTGCATCACTTGCGGAGCCGAAGAAGCTGCAGTCAGAAGACCTTCGGACGTGCCCTGCTGCCTTGCGCTATTCACCTGGATCATTGCAGCGTGGGTATCGGCGATGCCCAGCTCCGTCATCTTCTGACGCACAGCCTGCGAACGTCCTGGAAGAAACTGGTCAATCTGCGCCAGGATCATCTGCAATCCACCAAGCAGTTGCCGGGCGTTGCCCTGCTCGAGTTCCGCCGCGGACGGCTCAATCGGCGGGTTGTTTTGTCCACCGCCGCCGCCTCCGGGACGGCTACGTCTGCCTCGGAAGTTAGTGGCACTTCGTTGACTACCCGCCGGCAGGGGTACGGCTTTGAGTGCTGCGTCGATCACGTTTCCCAGAAGGCTCGTATACCTTGAGGGAGTTAACATCTGTGTGCTATTGCTCAACAAAACTGGCGCAGTAGCTGTGCCGCTGTCAGCAGGTCGCGGCCCTGGTCGCAGCAAACTAAGCGCGAGTGTGCCGGCATCAGGCGTGGAGAGCATGTTCGCAGATTGAAGGCGCTTGACAAGCTTATCTTCGAGCTTGGCCGCCGCGTCTTTATCTTTAGTCTGAAGCTGAGCCAGCACCTGGGCCAAGGAGCGGGAGTACTGACCTTTATCGAGCATCTGCTCAGCGTTTTGCAATGCAAGTCTGGGATCCAGTTGCGCAACCTGCGCCAGAAGACGGTCCTCAAGATTTTCTTCAGAGTCAAAGCGCGAATTGCCGGAGCCGGCAAGTGGTGTTGGAGGTCGGGTCGCAGCCAGCAATTGATAAGCGAGCGTCGCATTGTGACGAGCGACGGCCAGCACCAGTTCCTGACGAATCTGAAAACCAGGTCTACCCCGATTAGAAGTTCTACGCTGATCCGGGCCGGGATTCACACTCGCGGTTCGCATTAGCTCAGCCACGCCCTCGGCGGCCAGTGCGAAGAGCGTGCGAGCGCGACCCTCGTTGCGTTCCCAAAGCAAGTCAGCGGCGCCAATTAGGACTCGCGCACGGTTCTCAGGCAGCCTCAGCAATTGAGCCTCATCAACAACCTGCTCGAGAAGGATGTAAGCCTTCTTTTCTTTCTCCGCCTTTTCGTTTTGCTTTTGCTCCTCAGTAGGAGTCAGGTTTGGGTCTTCTTGTGCGGCGACGGAAGACGTTGCCCCAAACGTGAGCCCGAGAATAAATAGGGTTGTCCAGATCTTCATGAAATCCTTTACCTTACTAACTGGCTGTATAGATACCCAGGCAATGTTACAAAGTACTGGCCGTTAGACGCCGGAGTACGAGCAAGAGTTGGCATAGGGTAACCTGGTTGGAGGCAAATAGTTTACTTTTCCGCACCGATTAGCCGCAACCTGAACTCGGACCTCCCGGTTTTAAATGAAGCACCCGCAGCTTCAGAGATTGAAGGCTGAACCAGAAGCCATTAAAATGATAAGGTAACTAAGTTATCACTTCAAAACAGTCGGTCGCGACGAAAGGTCAATGCATATGCTTGAGCCAGGAAAGCAGTTTCCGGATTTCTCTCTTCCGAACCAGGACGGGAAAACAATGAAGCTCGGCGATTTCGCCGGCAAATGGTTGATAGTCTACTTTTATCAGTGAGAAGGTAAGCCCCAGGGCCACGAGCAAACCCTACTTGCTGACATTCAACAAATGCAAAACGATAGGAGAAAACCAATGACTAGTACAGTAAAGCCCATCCCGGAGGGATACCATTCAGTAACACCGTATTTGATCATCAAGAACGCTGCTTCAGCAATTGAGTTTTATAAAACGGCGTTCGGGGCTATTGAGCTGTTTCGCATGCCACAGCCGGACGGAAAGATAGGCCATGCTGAGATCAAGATAGGCGATTCGCCCATCATGCTTGCTGACGAGTTCCCCGAGATGAAATACGTGAGTCCCCAAACGCTCGGGGGCTCCCCCGTTTCCCTGATGATTTATGTGGAAGATGTCGATACGGTTTTCAAGCGAGCCATTGTTGCCGGTGCGTCAGAGCAAAAGCCGGTGGAGGATCAATTCTACGGCGACCGCAGCGGCAGTCTCATTGATCCCTTTGGACACGTCTGGCATATAGCCACTCACAGAGAAGACGTAAGTCCGGAAGAGTTGGAGAAACGTGCCAAGTCTGCGCACGGTGGAAGTTGAGCGAGCGCAATGCGCTCACAGATTAGGGCTGGTTCCATCAGGGATAATCTGGTAGGTTCCGGCGGTTCTGGATCGGTCATGGGCATGGGCGTGGTAGGTTCTCTCACCGGCGCTACCGGTTCTTCATCCGGCGGAATCGGAACAGGATTCGGGGCTGGTGAGGGATCTGGATCCATCGGATCATAAGGATGCGTTGGCGGCTGATCAGGTCTTTCACCCGGGCGCCACGGCTCGTTATCCGGATCTCTATTCACTATTTTTACCTCGAGGTACCTTGTTTGTATGGACATGGCGCTGTCAACGACGCCCTGTCGTGAACTCTCGCGTGTAAGATTCTGCTCTTACTCCGCGGAGCCTTCTCCTTTGCTCGACTCGATTCTCTTTTCAGTCTCGCGGTCAATTCCCGCGACTTTGCTCCCGGATTCGGCAGCTCCCTGAACTGCGCCCGATGCTGCGCCGACTGCGGCCCCGGTCAGCACTGCCTTTGCAGCTTCCTTAGTGCGAGCAAGCATGCCTTTGGATGAGCGCTTCCGTCCGGACTTCTTAGAACCTTTTCGAGCTCTGCTTTTAGTAGAACTCTTGGTTGAAGTTCGTTTGCTGGCTTTAGTCACTGCACGCTTCCTGGTGGATGCGGCACTCGTTTTTCTGCTTGACACCTTCTTGGTACCCTTCTTGGCAGCGCGCGAAGTGGTAGATTTCTTTGAAGCTGATCGGCCTTTGCTCGACGTCTTCGCAGCCGACCTTTTCCGTGCTTTAGTTGTTTGCATATCTCTCCTCCCAACGCTTCTCATCAATTAGATTTTAGATTCTGGCCTTGAAACACGCGCGTTACGGTGCCTAGTTGGTGCGGATTCCTGGTAACGACGTGGAGCATTAGGGCCCGGTAGTGTTTGCCACAAGGCAACGCCCCCTCATTCCTGAAGAAGCGTTGCCTGTTGTGGACTACGCTCTAGTGTTTCCACTAGGGCTTCTGGAGAAGATCGGCGAAGTTGGCGATCCTCTCTTTGTATTAGACTACGGGACCTCTCCGACCTGACACGAGATTGATGATCAGGATCACAAGGGCCACGAGCAGAAGAAGGTGAATTAGGTTGCCCCCAACGCTTCCGATAAAGCCAAGCAGCCAGAGCACCAGTAGAATCACGAGAATTGTCCACAACATACGCGATGTCTCCTTTTCAAGAATTTACCCTTTTGTCAAAACCCGTTCTGCTTGCTCCTCGTGCAATGTTTATGCCAACCGGCAAAAGCGTGCGTTTGGACCAATAATCCGAGCCGGAGTGCAATTTAACTGAGCGTTGGATACAACCCCGTTACCCTTTGGTCCATATTAACGTGCATTAGAATCGTCCGGTTTTGATGAGGGAGACAAAAACCATTTGTGCGAATTTCAGTCACGCTTTAAACTGCTCGGAAGCGGGCCTCAGGTTCTTCGCTTAGCTTTTTAGCCGCGGCGTAATACAATCCGCGTCTCGGAATTGCCAAAAAAACCACTAAGGCCATCGAAGTTGACAAGGAGAATCAAGATGAAGACCGTGAAAAGATTCCTGCGCTACAGTACCGCCTCCCTCGTTTTGCTCTCGGCTTTTACTGCCATTGCTCTTGCACAGGCGCCCTTGCGACTCCCACGACCGAGTCAAAAGGCCAGCGCCATGCAGACGGTTGGCGTTACTGACATCACGATCACCTATAGCCGTCCCGGTGTGAAGGGTCGCAAGATCTGGGGCGACGCACCAGCCGGCGCCGCGCCCGGCACTGCGACGTTGGACGATGCCAGGGCGCGCGCGAAAGACGCTCCGCTTGTGCCCTTCGGACGTGTCTGGCGCACGGGCGCTAACGAAGCCACGATGTTTGAAGTGAGCGACGGAGTATTAATCAACGGGCAGCCGCTGGCCGCAGGGCGCTACAGTCTGCACACCATTCCTGCCAGAGACGGAGAGTGGACGATTATCTTCAACAGCGACGCCGGACAGTGGGGAAGCTTTACCTATGACGAGAAGAAGGACGTGCTCCGCGTAAAGGCTAAGCCCCAGATGGTTGCCGATAATCAGGAGTGGTTAATGTTCAATCTGGATCCAATCACTGAGAATTCTGCTCAGGTCAACATTCGCTGGGAGAAGGTGAATGTACCTTTCACGGTTGAGGTCAAGGACGTGAAGGCCCTGGCGTTAGAAAAGGCGCGCGCGTCGCTGGCCGCGGCCAAGCCCGACGACTGGCAGATCCGCGCGCAGGCTGCCAATTTCGCGCTCCAGAATAAACTCAGCGCCGACGAAGCAATGCAGTGGTTAGATCAATCAATCAAGATTAGGGAAACCTTCAACAACTTAGGCCTTAAGGCCCGTACGCTGGCCGAACAGGGCAAGACCGCAGAGGCGATTGTCCTGGGGGAGAAAGCGATCCAGCTTGGCAAGGCAGCCAACGCCAACGCCCAGGCTTTGGCAGATATGGAAAAGCGTGTGGCAGAGTGGAAATCGAAGATGTGATTTCCGGGGAGCCCCAGGCGCCTCGGATGGGGTGCCTGGGATTGGTAGTAGTTCAGTTTGAAGAGATATCTCCTTTATACAGCATCAGTGACTCGTCGCCCATAAGTTCCTTGTGAGGGTCGTGATCTCGCGAACTCTCATTCGGCTAAAGCCGCGGAGAGTTACAAAACGCAACAGACCCCTTCGCCAGAAATCCCAGAAAAGAAATTCAAGAGTCTTGGAATTTTCAGCCTTATTTGGTACTCTCGCCTGTGGGGTTAGTTTCAATTCCAACCCCTGTCACCGAAGCCCAGGCAAATTCAAGCCCCATACCTCTCGCAATAAGTTTCCACAGTAGAACCCGGAGTTACAGCCTCAGTTCGCAATGTTTAGCGGCGTCCTGCTATTTCCGACCCATGTGCCCGCACCTCGTTGCCTCTAGCAGACTGCTGAAAAAGGGTGAGCCATTATAAGAGGGATAAGACGATCCACGAAAGAACACGAAAGGACTCGAACTAAGGCCTCTCTTCCTGTCCGTTCGTGTGATTTCGTGGATCGTTCTTAGTGTTTCAGCAGCCGCAAGGGAAAATAATATGCAGCCAATAGAACCATTAACTGACGCGGCTAAGCTCGAGGCGATCAGACGATGCGAGGCACGACTCAGCTCTATCTTCGACTACAACATCACTGGGATCTGTTTTGCCGATCTTGGCGGCTCGATCACTGAAGCCAATGAGGCGTTCCTCAAGATCGTAGGGTTTAACCAGGACGATCTTCACTCCAGCAGACTGAGTTGGCGTGAAATGACCGCGCAGGAATATCGCCACCTGGATGACGATGCGATTCAAAGAATGAAAGTGACCGGAACCTGTGCCCCCTTCGCGAAAGAATGTACTCGCAAAGATGGCAGCCGCGTGCCCGTACTGTTTGGCGCAGCGCTGGTCTCAGGATCGGAAACGGAACTCGTGTGCTTCAGCCTGGACCTCAGCGAATATAAGCAGGCTGAAGAAAGGGTAAACTATTTTGTTTATCACGATGCCTTGACCAAATTGCCCAACCAGGAACTGTTTAAGGACCGTCTGAAACACGCGCTTGTCGCGGCCGAGCGCAGCGCGAAAATGCTGGCCGTTATATTGGTTGACGTGGATCGGTTTGCAACCATTAACGACACCTTGGGATACGTGACTGCCGACAAACTATTGCGCGAGGTTGCCAAAAGAATAGTTGCTTGCGTGCGTCGGAGCGACACCGTGGCTCGTTTCGGTGGAGACGACTTTGCTCTTCTGTTGACCGAGGTCAATCGACCCGAAGACGCCGCTAAAATTGCCCGGCACATCCAGGAGGCACTCGGTGCGCCGTTTAATTTCGACGAGCAGGAACTGTTTCTTACTTCGAGTATCGGCATCAGTCTCAACCCGGACGACGCGAAAGATGCTGTGACGCTGCTGAAAAGCGCGGGCACTGCCTTGAATCGAGCCAAAGAATTGGACGGCAATAACTATCAATTCTACACCGCGGGTCGAACTACCAGAGCGCTTAGGCAACTGGTTCTTGAAAACAACTTGCGTCCCGGGCTCGAGCGCGAGCAATTCATCATCCATTACCAGCCTCAAGTAAACATACAAAGCTTTCAACTCGTGGCTATGGAGGCCCTCGTACGCTGGGAGCATCCGGCCCTGGGCCTTCTGTATCCAGCCGAGTTTATAGGACTTGCGGAGGACAACGGGCTGATTGTTTCTATCGGTGATTGGGTCCTGCGCACGGCCTGCCAGCAAAGCAAATCGTGGCAGGATGCCGGGTTCGATCCCTTGCGGGTTGCGGTCAACCTTTCGGCGCGGCAGTTTCAGCAACCTGGCCTGGTTGAGTCAATCGCTAAAGTACTGAAAGATACTGCGCTTGATCCTACCCTTTTAGAGTTGGAGCTGACCGAAGGGTCGATCATGAAAGACCCGAATCAAGCAATTCGAAAACTCCACGAGCTGAAAGCAATGGGAATACATATTTCCGTCGATGACTTCGGTATCGGGTACTCCTCCCTCAACTACGTGAAACGTTTCCCAATCGACACGCTCAAGGTTGATAAGTCGTTCGTGAAGGACATCAGCACCGATCCCGAAAACGAAGCGATCGTCAGCGCGATCATTACACTGGCGCATGCCTTGAAATTGAATGTGATAGCCGAAGGAGTGGAAACTCAGGAACAACTCGAGTCACTGCGGTTGCTGAAATGCGACGAGGTGCAAGGCTATTTGTTCAGCAAGCCGCTTTCAGTGGCGGAGTTTACCGATTTACTGGCAGAGAGGTTGAGTATTGGCACTGCCAAAGACTACACTACCTCGCAATTGCCTAATCGGTTGAGTGTTCTTCAGCAGCATTTCCGTTAAGGAATCGACGCCTCGCCGTTCGTCCCAGCACACACCATGGTAAGGTCAATTTTGAGTTGCTTGATGAACTCTTAACCGAACCCGCACTACGCTGCCACATTTCCGATCCAGACCACAGGATAAGTGCTACGATGGTCCTACTCTGAGGAGGTGGATTATGCCGTGGGATGGTGACGACCTGGCCGGCAAGATGGAAGAAAACTTCGAACGGCAGCAGGCAGCGGTCGAGGCCCGAGCTAACACGAGCACTAGTTCGGCGGAAGACCGGGCCCGGAACGCGCGACTCGAGTCCTTGCGGCTTTCCCGGTCACGCATCATGGGCCAATTGAGCCGCGCCACTGTTCCCGCTCACCGCACGATGCTCGAGCGCGCCTTGCAAGCTATTGATGATCAGATGAGTGAACAGCAGTAAAGCCTATCGCTGAGGGGAAGCTCGAGTATCCGCAGATTACACAGATTTACGACCTTTCCATCTTCCAGTTCTTTCCGCATTCAGCTTTCGGCCCTTCTCTAATTAATCTGCGTAATCTGCGGATTATCCCCGCGTCATGTCGCTGTGGGGAGCTCGAGTATCCGCAGATTACACAGATTTACGACCTTTCCATCTTCCAGTTTTTTCCGCATTCAGCTTTCGGCTCTTCTCTAATTAATCTGCGTAATCTGCGGATTATCCCCGCGTCAACTGCCGATACTTGATCCGATGCGGCTGCTCCGCGGCCGCGCCCAGCCGCGTCTTGCGATCTGCCTCATACTCCGAATAGTTTCCTTCGAACCAGACAACCTTGCTGTCGCCTTCAAACGCTAGAATGTGCGTGGCTATTCGATCTAAAAACCATCTGTCGTGGGAAATTACCACCGCGCAGCCGGCGAAGTTTTCCAGCGCCTCTTCCAACGCGCGTAGCGTGTTGACGTCCAGATCGTTGGTCGGTTCGTCCAGCAACAAAACGTTGGCGCCCTGTTTCAACATCTTAGCCAAATGCACGCGATTTCGTTCACCGCCCGACAACATGCCGACCTTCTTTTGTTGATCCGAGCCGGAAAAATTAAATCGTCCCACGTAAGCACGCGAGTTGACCTCGCGCGTACCCAGCTTCAGTAAATCCGCGCCCCCGGTGATTTCTTCCCAGATCGATTTCTTCGGATCGAGGGTGCGACTCTGGTCCACATATGCCAGCGCCACGGTCTCTCCAACCTTAATGGCGCCACTGTCGGGGTGCTCCTGCCCTGTGATCATGCGGAACAAAGTCGTCTTGCCTGCGCCGTTCGGACCAATCACGCCGACGATGCCACCCGGCGGCAGAACGAATTTCATGTCTTCGACCAGCAAATGATCGTCGTAGGATTTGCTAACTCCTTCCGCTTCGATCACGACTTTGCCCAGGCGTGGTCCGGGCGGAATGTGAATCTCCAGATCCTCGCGCCGTTTCTCCGAGTCCTGTTGGAGCATTGACTCATACGCATTGATTCGGGCCTTGCTCTTAGCGTGACGCGCCTTGGGCGACATGCGAATCCATTCCAACTCCCGCTGCAGCGTCTTCTGTCTTTCGCTGTCCGACTTCTCTTCGCGACGCAGGCGTTCCTGTTTCTGTTCCAGCCAGGAGGTGTAATTTCCTTTCCAGGGAATGCCCTGGCCACGGTCAAGTTCCAGAATCCAACCGGCAACGTTATCCAGAAAATATCGATCATGGGTCACTGCGATAATCGTGCCCGGATAACTTTGCAGATGATGTTCCAACCAGGCGACCGACTCCGCGTCCAGGTGATTTGTCGGCTCATCGAGCAGCAAAATATCCGGCTTCTGCAAAAGCAAACGGCAAAGCGCAACTCGACGACGTTCGCCACCGCTTAGGATTTTTACTGGCGTCGCCGGCGGCGGACACCGGAGCGCGTCCATAGCCATCTCCAAACGAGAATCAAGATCCCAGGCATCTTGCGCGTCCAGCTTCTCCTGGACCTGGCCCTGTCGTTCGAGTAGCGCCGCCATTTCTTCGTCCGACACTTCCTCACCAAATTTCACATTGATATCTTCGAACTCTCTCAGCAGATCTACGGTTTCCTGCACGGCTTCCTCCACCACCTCGCGCGCAGTCCGCGAGTCGTCTATTAATGGCTCCTGCTCCAGGAAGCCGACCGTGAAGCCGGGGGAGATAACGATCTCGCCATTAAACTCCTTGTCGGCGCCGGCGAGTATGCGCAGGAGCGACGATTTTCCGGAGCCGTTGAGACCGATCACGCCAATCTTCGCGCCGTAGAAATAAGAAAGGTAGATGTCCTTTAGAACGGCTTTCTTGTCGTAAAACTTGTTGACGCCGATCATTGAGTAAATAACTTTGTTTGGTTCAGTGCTCATAGTTTTTCATCCACAGATTACCTAGCGCGGCCGTTAGCCGCAACCAGACGGAAGCGACCCCGAAATTTCATGAACAACACGAAAAGACACCAAGGGCAGTTCGTGTTTCTTCGTGTAATTTCGTGAATCGTTGTTTCTGTCAGAAACTTTGGTCAAAAAACTAGAAATCCCGACCTCGGTAAGAGGAAAGCCAGTTGCGCTGAGGGGTAGCGTGAAAAACGACAAGCCGGCGCGTCAGGACTAATTTGGTTGCCGCGTAAGCCGCCCTGTGTGACCTGCGGATAAGATACGTTGAGATCCTTTCCAGGTAGGTGAGTTATTTCAATTGAACATCAGCTTGCCGATGCTCCCGCCGGAGCCGGTGGCCCAGCCGATGGGCCAACCTCTAGCGCGCGCACGAACGAAACTCAACGAGTCGAAACCCGGACCTTTGAGCTGCTTCCAGGTGCGACCATCGTCTGTTGAATAGTCTGCGCCTGACGGACCCACAGCAACGAGCATCGACATCTGGCGCGATTGAGAGGTGACTGGTACATACGCGACGGCCGAGCGATAGCCGGAAAGACCTTTCAGGAGTGTCCAGGTCACGCCGCCATCGTTGGTGACGGCGAGATTGCCGGCGGCATCTCTCTCTTTTGTGTAGTCGCCACCGACGACGACACCGTGCTTCGAGTCGCGGAAAGCGACGGAGAAAATACCTGCAGACGATCCCGCAATAAGCGGCGTGTCGGAAATCTTCCACGTGCGTCCGCGATCCTTCGTGCGTAGCACGCGAGCTTTTCGCGCGGCGCCGGTACCAATCCACGCCTGGGTTTTTCCGTTGACCGCGACAGGTGCCACTTGCGGCAAAGGCTCCTTCATTCTCGAGGGCTGGCGGCAAAGCAGTTGCGGGAACCCGCTTCCAAATCCGCCCGCCGTTTTCGGTTGTCATGATGCAGAACTGACCGTCTATCGAATCCCCGATAACGAGGCCGTGATTAGCGTCCCAGAAAGACATGGCATCGTAAAAGGCCTTCGGATCGTCGTTCTGGAATTGTAGAGTCCAGGTCGCGCCGCCGTCGGTCGTCTTGTAGATTCGAGACAAGGGACCGTTTCCGATCGACAGAACGTAAGCTGTCTGAGAGTCAATCGCGTCGACGTCGCGAAAGTCGAGCGCGTCTGTCGTTATCGCTAGCTTTTGCCAAGTGACGCCGCCGTCAGCAGTGCGCAACACGGTGCTGCCGGCGCCGCTGGCCCACGCGACGCGATCGCTTACCGCGCTGACGCCGCGCAGACGCGCCGTCGTC
>JALZJF010000214.1 GCA_030859905.1 Acidobacteriota bacterium | reverse complement strand
CCACGGAGGGACGCCCCTACCATGAAGCCGCTAGGTGGAGGGAAGATCGGCCATCAGTAATAGTAGTAACAATTGAGCTTTGATCCGCGAAACATCCTGGTTATCGATTTTGGCCAGCTTGGCGATGTTGTGCTGAGTCTGCCGGCGCTGCACGCCATTCGCGAACGTTTTGCGCAAGCGGCGATCACGGTGGCCGTCGGTAAGCCGGGCGCGGAGGTCGTTGAGCTTTCCGGCTATGCTGATTCCACTCTCGTGGTTGATCGAGTGGCGTTGCGAGACGGATCGAAGTTGGTTTCGCTGGCGCGTATTGCCAAGCTGATTCAAGGGGTGCGACGGTCTAAGTTTGATTTTGTGATTGATCTCCATAGCTTGTCCGAAACGAATCTTCTCGGATTCCTTTCCGGCGCGCCGAAGCGCCTCTATTCAAGACGCCCCACGCGCTCTCTTGATTTCCTTGCTAATTTCTACCCGCGACCGCCCGTTGAGTTAGACCATCGTCAACGCCATTTAATCGATCGCTATCTCGACGTCCTGATCCCGCTGGGCGTGAAAGACGCTAATCGTTTACCCCTTCTCAAGACCAGGCCGGCTGACGATGCAGCGATAGAAAAGATCTTGAAGCAAGCAAAGGCTGACGTTGGCACTCCCTTAATCGGACTGTTTCCGGGAGCGGGTCATCCCAGCCGTCGCTGGCCGCTCGAGCGGTTCGCTGAACTCGCAGATTTCCTGGCTCGAAACGATCACGTAAGAATTCTGGTTTTCCTGGGACCTGAAGAACGGGCGTTTATTCAAGACATTCGGCGACAGTTTCCATCGACTACGCTCCTGCTCGATAAACTTACTATCCCCCAGGTGGCGGCCGCCCAGGCACGCCTTGCGGTTTTTGTCTCAAATGATACCGGGCCAATGCATATTGCTTCGGCCGTGGGCACTCCGGTGGTTTTGCTGCTCGATAAGCGCGCTCCCCAAAGCTACTTGCCGCAAGGCGATCGTCACCAAATTATCTACAGCAGCGCTATCGACGATGTTACGGTGGATGAAGTCTATACCGCTGCGCGAACTGTACTGGCTGGAAATCGATCCGCTACTCTCTTCGCAAGTTGATCGGATCACCATTTTCTTAGGTAGAGATGGAGCGCACTCGTAAGTTCACTCGACTACTCCTGCTCAACAGCGCCTTAGCCGTTTTGCTTTTCGTAATTGCGTTGGCGAGCTTTAGGGCATTTCAAACCGGTCGAGCGAAGACTGAGACAGGGAAGGAACAAGCCAACAAAGCATTCGCGGCCAGCGCTTCCCAGGCAAAACCGAATTCGCAACAAAACTCTGCCTCGCTATCTCAAGTTATTGATTCCGCCCTTGATCAGAGTGAACTTGCCTCGGCCCGTTGGGGCGTTTCCGTTATCTCGCTCACCAGTGGGAGAGAGGTTTACGGCCGAAACGCCGGCCAGCTTTTTATCCCCGCTTCCAATATGAAGATCTATACGACCGGCGTCGCTCTGGACCTGCTAGGCGCCGACTATCGTTGGCGAACCTCGGCCTACGCCAGAACTCAACCCGATGCGACAGGAACAATCAACGGTGATCTCATACTCTACGGCCGCGGAGCGCCTGACCTCGTCGCGCAACCAAAGGACAGTAGCGATGGGTCGTTGGCCCGGCTCGCCGGTGATCTCTACCAGCGCGGTATCCGTCAGGTCAGGGGAAATGTAATCGGGGATGAAAGTTACTTTCGCGGTGAGACGTTGGGGGACGGCTGGCCATGGACCGATCTCCAATGGTATTTCGGTGCCGAAGCTAGCGCTTTATCCGTCAACGATAACGAGATCGAGGTCAGTATCCTACCACCTGCAAAAACTGATGCCCCGCCACAGGTGAATGTGAACGACGCGGACAATTACGTTTCTATCCAAAACAGTCTGACCGTCGTAAAACCCGGTGAGCGTATGACGATTGGAATACATCGCGGCCTTTCTGATAATAAGGTTCGGATTTGGGGAGAGTTTCCACACGGTAGCAGAGGTTTCGGCGCCAGGCTTTCTGTCCACAATCCTTCGCTTTGGGCTGCGAGACTCTTTCTCAAGGCCCTTCAGGACGGAGGCATCAAAGTCCAGGGATCTGCTCAAACACGGGATGCCCGCGTGCCTGCAAATGAGCGTTTCGATCCCTCAGCTTCTATCGAGTTGGCCTTCGTTTCCAGCAAGCCGCTGAGTGAAATCGTAAAGGACACAAACAAAGGCAGCGTTAACCTTTATGCGGAGCTACTTCTCCGCACGCTCGGAAGGGAGCGTGGCAACATGGTCTCGACACCGGAGCCGGCTGGAAGAGAACGCGGGGACGACGAAGCGGGTTTAGAAGTGATTCGGCTCTGGCTATTGCGGGCAGGGATTTCGACATCTGGTTTGGCCCTCCACGATGGCTCGGGCCTGTCGCGGCTTAACCTGGTCACGCCCGAATCAATTTCCAGGCTCCTTGTTTCGCTTTCCAGGACAGCCGCAGGCCCTGTCTTTCGCTCCTCGCTGCCTATTTCAGGCCGAGATGGCACGCTGGGCGGCAGACTGGGAAAAGTCGATGACCGGGTTGTGGCCAAGACGGGATCGCTTACCTACACCGCGTCGCTTTCTGGATACGTGACCACGGCAGGGGGTGAAGTCATGGCCTTTTCTATCCTCTGTAATGATCAAGCGACCCGTGCCAGTACTACCCGCGTGATTGACCAGATTGTGTCAATTTTGGCTGCGAACCCCGCAACGGAGGGCTAAAGCCCCACTTTTTCCCCATTCCTGCGTTTTCCCTAGACAAACCAAGTTTAACGGGCTATTATCCCTTAGCCGCCCCAGATGCGGTTTTGATAAGAGTCTCATTTGATTACCCACCTCAGGTCTAAAATCCCCAACTTGTCCCGATCATCATGGCTTTTAGGAGTGAAGAACTATGTTGAAACGAATCGTCAAACCTATCTCATTTGTCGTCGCCGCCCTTGTTCTACTTTCGGTAAGCTCTAATAGCTCCGCGCAGTCTAGTCTAACCGCGAAGGCGAATAGTCTTCAGCCCCTGCCAGCCAACATCACGGTCGAAAGCGATCGAACTAAGGATGGGTTCGTGGGACCCGTGCGTAGAGTGCGCACCGAAGTCGTAAAACTAGCCAGCCTGGATGGGAGAATGGTCGAAGGCAAGCGCGCTCTTATGGAAGTTGTTGCTTACGATGTCAAGGGCAACAAAGTCGAGAACCAGTACTTCCCGGTAGCTGGAGGCACTTTAACCGGTAAAGAGGTCTACAAGTACGACGACAAGGGGAACATTAGCGAGATGACCTTACTTAATGACACCGGCTCATTAGTGGGTAAAGAAAGTTACCAGTATGAGTTTGATTTTGCCGGCAACTGGAACAAGATGACGGCCTCTGTTGCTGTCGTCGAGGCGGGCCGGTTTACCTTCGAGCCAATGGAGATCACCTATCGCGCGATTATGTACTACCTCGACGAGAACATGGTGAAAATGGCTCAACCAGCCGGCCAGCCAAACGTGACACCAGCTCCACCCTCGACCTCCTCCACTGTCGCCAAGGTGAATCCCGAACCTAAGGCAGGAGATTCCCCGGAGAACAAACAGCCGGCAGCTCAGAAATCAACATCATCACTGCCACCGGCGTCGAACATGTCGGGCAAGCTTAATGGAACAAACTCGGCTGAGTTAAGGACTGGGAGCATGACGCCGACCATCATTGGTCCGGTGGCGGGGTTGGACTCAGAGCCCCCGCCTGGCCCGACACCCAGGCCGATTCTTAAGCCCGTCTCCGGCGGCGTGCTAAATGGCATGGCACTCTCCCTGCCGACTCCTAATTATCCTGATACCGCTAAACGGATGAGGGTGGCAGGCACAGTAACGGTAGAAGTTGTGATAGATGAAAACGGCAGGGTGATCTCTGCTCAAGCCAGCGGTGGGCCGGTAACCTTGCGGCAGGCTGCCGTGCAGGCAGCGCAGAGAGCGCGGTTCTCTCCAACCAAGCTTTCGGGTCAGCCCGTAAAAGTTTCCGGCGTGATCAGCTACAGGTTCGCTCTCACCCAATAAGTCCCAGTGACGCTTAGGTGAGCGCGCCATTCTACCTAACCCCGCTAATTCTCTCTTCCCATAGAGGAGCTATTCCAATGCCATTGACCGGACACCTCAGTGACCTTTCACTTTCAGAACTCATCGAGTTCTTTTGTAACCAGCGCAAATCTGGGCGACTTAAGGTCCTTTATCCGCAGGGCGCTGGCTACTTCCACCTGCACGCCGGTTCCGTGGTGGACGCCAGGATTGGGGTAGTGCGCGGGATCGACGCGGTTTACTATGCGTTGACGTTGCCCAATGCCAGGTTTGAATTCAGTGGCTCAGGGGAAACGGCTGACCGCACCATCAATCAACCCTGGACACAGGTTGTGCTCGAGGGACTGCGCCGGTTGGACGAAGGCATTACGCCTCAGGAAGCTTTCCCGGTGGGTTACGAATCCGAGAAGGGTGAATCGGATACCGTCGAAGTAGATAACATTCCGAAGATCAAGCCGCAGATACACGTACCGGCATTTCTCTCATACATCGGCAAAGAATCTCTCGCTAAGCGAAAGCCGTTGTTTGCCGGTGCAGTCGTGGTTGCGGTGCTCGCCACGGTTGCAGCCGTCGGGGTTCCCGCCGGTTGGTACAATCGTACGAAAGTATCAGCGGCGGCGACTCAATCGGCGGATACAACACCCGTATCAGAGCCAGTCGTACCCTCGACTCCTGACGCTCCGCAGCCTGAAGAAGCTGCCGATACCAGTGTTCGGGATGATGCGGCAGCAATGGCAGCCAGACGCCAACGAGAAAAAGATCGTGCCAGGGCGCGTGAAGACAGAGCTGCGACGGCGGCGAAGGGGCTACCAGCGGCCGCGAATGCGGGACCAAAACGAATAACAGTTAACGTCACTTATGATGAATCTGGTCGAGTGACACAGGCTTCTGGCGGGGATGCCTCGGCAATTCGGATAGCGCGCCAAAAGCGCTTTCCACCTGGAAAGGCCGGCTCGGCTACCGTCACGATTCCAATCAACTAGGAAGGGGAAAAGGGTAAAGGTAAAAGGGCAAAAGGCTCGAACGTAGCCTTTCCCCGCTTCCCCTTTACCCGGTCTTCAGTTTGACCATCCCCAGTATTACAAGCAGCCCCCGCTTCAAGCCGGCTTCGCGGTCGCGGGGGTCATACCATTCATCAAGGGTGTGGCAATTTCCTGACATGCCTCCCCCGCCGAGTGTGATTGCTGGTAAGCCCAGAGAAATAGGCACGTTCGAATCGGTCGACGCCTGATCAAGGCGCGGCGTGAAACCTAAGACGCGCGTTGCTTCTTGCGCCAGTTCGACTATCGGCGAATCGGCCTGAGTTTCGCCGCTGGGACGTTCGCCTATTAGCTGAAGGTTAAGTTCCAACGGCAGATCGTCTTTTTGTCGGTTGGCATTCTCATCATCCGCGGCTTCTCTGACGGCCCGTCGAAAAAATGCATCAAGCCTGAGTAGTTCGCGTTCACTAGCGGAACGAAGGTCGACTTCCATGACCGCCTCGCCGGGTATGGAGTTAACACTTGAGCCGCCTTCGATGCGACCAACATTGAACGTGGTTCTGGGCCGCTTTGGTGCGGGATAAGAAGCCAGTCTGGCAATCGCGCGTCCCAGCGCGTGGATAGGATTGGACACGCCGAAATCGGCCCATGAGTGACCGCCGGTGCCGCGCAAGCGCACCCGATAGCGCCGCGAACCGAGCGCGCCATTGGTGATGCGATCCATTCCACTGCCATCAAAACTGATAAACGCATCGATCCGTCTGGCCCACTCGCCTCTGCCGAAGAGATAGCGCGCGCCCCGCAGATTGCCTGCACCTTCTTCGCCAACTGTGCCCACAAACAGAATTGAGCCGCCCGTAGTGATCCTCGCTGCGTCCAGAGACCGAGCGATTGCCAGTAGCGCAACCAGTCCACAACCATCGTCGGAGATGCCGGGCGCCAACAAATTGTTTGCTATGCGACGGATCGTGAAATCGGTTCCCGGCGGAAAAACCGTGTCCAGGTGAGCGCTGACAACGAGGAGAGGAGAAAGCGAGCGTCCTCTCCGCAGTGCCAGGCAGTTGCCTTCTTCGTCAATCCTAGCATCCTCCAAACCAATTTCGCTAAACCTCTCAAAGAGATACTCGGCTCGTCTCTTCTCGTCAAAAGGAGGCGCCGGGATCGAGCAAATTTTGATCTGTTCCTCGGTGATCTCTTCGGTGTGAGAATCAAAAAAACCAAAGGCAGTTTGCACGAAAGGCGACGCCAGCAACTCTTCGATGCTTCTAGCTGCCGTTATGCTCAAGGTGGGTGTCATGGACATGTGGCACAGACTTTAGCTGGGATCTGTCATGAAAGGAAGACACAGACTAAAGTCTATGCCACTTCACACGAGTTGCAATATCTCGTCGGCAGCCAATACCGAGGATGACCGCTTGGCTCGTTCATAAATCCGATTAACGCGCTCGTCACTAGGTTCAATGCCTCGTTTCTCAAGCCAAAAAATCACATTGGACTTGCCGCTCATGGGCCCAATTTCAATGACTTGCTCCAGCCCAAATTGACCGGCCGGTACGCCCGAGTAAACAAGGTCTGCAAGTGCTCGGTCACCTTTCCGGTAGCTCTTGATCACAGCGGCGGCGTGTACGCCGGTGGCTGTGCGAAAAGCATCGCGCCCAAAAACGGGATAGTTAAAGGGTATCGTCCAGTTACATGCCGACGAGGCGACCTCGCAATACTCGCCGAGTCGCGCCAGGTCGTTGTCAATCCAACCCATGAGTTTGAGATTTACCAGTAACTGATCCATCGGCGTGTTGCCGACCCGCTCGCCCATCCCCAGGGCCGACCCATGAACCTGATCCGCGCCACCTTCGATAGCGGCGATCGAATTGATCACGCCGAGTCCGCGGTCCTGATGCCCATGCCAGTCAAGTCTCACGTTTCCGCCTTGCTCCTCGATAATGTTCTTAACAAACCGCACGACCGCGCGCGCGCCGTCGGGTGTTGAGTGACCCACCGTGTCGCAGACACAAACCGCCTTCGCGCCACATCGAATCGCCGTCATGTAAAGCGCCCCCAGCGTTTCCGGGTTTGCGCGGGTGGTGTCTTCCGTGACGTACATCACGGGCACGCCCTCCTTGACCGCAAACGTCACGGCATCTTCGGTCATTTCGAGGAGTCTCTCCAGCGTCCAGTCTTCCGCAAAGAAGCGCACTGATGAAGAGCCGATGAAAGTACAGGCTTCTATAGGAATTCCGGCCCGTTGAGAAATTTCCACAATGGGAATGATGTCGTTGCGATGCGTACGCGCCGCGCAGTTGGGACGGATCTTGAGTTTCTGCTCGACTATCTCGCGAGCCAAACGCTCGACGCCCGCCGCATGAGTTCCCCCGGCTCCGGGCAAGCCGATATCCGCGGTATCGATGTCCAGGGCATTCATGAGATGAAGCAGCTCAATCTTTTTCTCGACCGTGGGTTCGCGAACTGAAGGTGACTGCAAACCGTCGCGCAGAGTTTCGTCGTCAAAACCAATGTGACGGTTAGGCGCCCTAATAGCGGGATCAATTTTGTTCCAATCGTAAACTAGTTCGTCAACAGGCACGTGTAGAAACCTCCAGCGAAAAACTACATCGGAAGATTTGCAGGGAGAATTTGATTACAACAATGGCGACAGTCGATGTCAAGATTGAGTGGAAGCAATCTCCACAAGGCCGAGTCCTGTTGGCCCACACAGCACTTTGGGGGTAACCGGAATTCCCGAAAAAAACTCTTTATAACAACTCAGATAATCTGACCTGCAAATTACCGTAGCTCTTGGACTCGCGCCACGGCGAGCATTCTTGCGAGGTCCTAGTCTAGATGCTACCATCGCCTGCAATATCAACCATGAAAAGTGAAACTGCGTGAGTCCTGGTCTTATCCAGAGTGCGCATAGCTCAACGAAGACGATATGAACGAAGAACAGCCAAATTTTAAGGTGACTGACCGTCGCCTGTTTAACTCTGACGGCACGCCACGAGACGTGCCGCCGGACGAGCAGCCGGAATTAAAGCCGGCCACAGCGCCGGAATCCGCTAGCGCCCCGGCGGCCGCCGCTGAAGCTTCAGTCAGCAGTCAATCCACTCAGCCCAAGGTAGCGAGCAGTGCTGCTCATGAAGCGGCCGAACCGGACGAAGATGAACTGCCGGACGCCGAAAACCCCGCCGGCTTCGCAAGTTTCATTATGACGATTGCTTCAAACGCTGCGTCTTCGCTGGGAATGATAGAGCATCCAGTAACGCAAAAGCGTGAGGTTGACCTCGAGTCGGCCAAACACTGGATTGATATACTCGGAATGTTGCAGCAAAAAACAAAAGGCAACATAGCGTCTCAAGAAGAGAAGATCCTCGAAACCCTACTGGCGGATTTGCGCATGCAGTATGTCTCCCTCACCAGCTCTGCGTCGCCAAAGGCATCCCGCGCATACACCGGCCGTGACATTGTCGGCGGCTAAAGACACCACGCGTAAATCGTGAATCGTAAATCGTGAATAGTCGGTTCGGCTTTTTACCATTATCATTCACGATTTACCATTCACGATTTACGAGATGAAACTAACCTTCCTTGGCACCGGCACGTCCACAGGTGTCCCTTCCATAGGCTGCGACTGTGAGACGTGTGCCTCAGATGATCCACGGGACAAGAGACTACGCGTTTCAGTTCTAGTGGAACACGGTGACCAGACCGTACTCGTTGATACCTCGTCCGATTTTCGGCAGCAGGCTTTGCGGCATAGGCTGAAACGGCTCGACGCAGTTTTGATCACCCATTGTCACGCTGATCACATTTTCGGTCTTGACGACATTCGGCCCTTGAACTTTCGCTACGGAGCACTGGGGGTCTATGCCAACGAACGAGCCTGGCCAGATATTCGGCGCATCTTCAAATACATCTTTGAGCCTTCACACTTCGGCGGCGGGTTGCCCCAGGTTATTCCACACACGGTAATGGCTGGAGCGCCCTTTTGCCTGGGTGCCGACCTCGAGATAACTCCGCTCGAGGTCATCCATGGCCGGCTGCCGGTAATGGGTTATCGCTTCAATGACTTCGCTTATGCAACGGACTTGAGCCTAATTCCGCAGCATACGCTGGATGCAATGTCGCACCTCGAGGTGCTGGTCCTTGATTGCTTGAGGTTTAAGGAACACCCGACTCATCTTTGGCTCGATAAGGCGCTGGAGTATGTGGAGATAATAAAACCCCGACGCGCTTACTTCACCCATATCGCCCATGACGTAAAACATGCGCGCGATTCCACCCGTCTGCCGAAGGGAGTTTCGTGGGCGTATGACGGACTCGTCGTCAGTGATGAGTGATTGCCGATTTCCAATTTCCAATTGCCGATTGCAGTCAGAGCGGCGTCCGCGGCCATGTCAGTGGTCCGTAGTCGGTCGTCAGTAGCTTACTTAGTGGTGAGTGGAGAACAGACAAATTGGAAATCGGCAATTGGAAATCGGCAATAGCTTATGCGCCTCTTTCATGGCACCGACAACGCCGAGATCCAACGTCCGACCGTCCTAACCCTCGGCGTGTTTGACGGGCTGCACCTGGGTCATCAACTGATCATGCGCACGGTTGTAGAAAGAGCTCGCGCTCTTGGCGCCGTCCCCACTG
>JALZJF010000221.1 GCA_030859905.1 Acidobacteriota bacterium | reverse complement strand
CCTTTGGCTCGAAGATATAACGCTAGCTCCAGAGGAGCGAAATGTTCTTACCGATGTGAGACGCAAGCGATATATTTCGCTCCTTCGGAGCTTTGAAATTTCTTTGGTACTATCGGTCTATAAACATAGAGTCCCTACGGGACTTTGAAGCAAGAAACTTGCTATTTGTTAAAAGGCTGGGGCAGTCACTTCCCTGAGATGCCGTTTATGGGGCTCGCGGAATGAGCTGTTCAAGGGCCTGAGGAATAGATTCGCCGCGCGTATTCTTCAACCATGCGGTCGCTGTTGAACTCCGGAACCAGAGTAACAATGGAGCGCTTCATCATTGCGATCCATTTGCGGGATAGACCGTCGGCGCCTCGCTCGTAATAAAGTGGGATAACCTCCTGCTCCAGAACGCGGTAAAGCGATTCAGCATCGCTGGCATCCACATCGCCGGCTTCCGCGCCTTCCGCGCTGCTGCCAATCGCGAAACCATTCGTGCCGTCGTAGCCTTCCAGCCACCAACCGTCGAGTATGGAGAGATTCAATCCGCCGTTCATGGCCACCTTTTCACCACTTGTTCCCGAGGCCTCCAGTGGTCTGCGAGGGACATTGAGCCAGACATCGACCGACTGCACTAACTGCCGGGCTATTTCCTGATCGTAATCCTGCAGAAACACCGCCCGAGCCTGAACCCGCGCGTCATATTTCCATTGGGCCACTTGCTGGAGAATAAGTTTCGCTCCCTGATCCTGAGGATGCGCCTTGCCGGCGAAGACAAACTGCACCGGACGATCTGCGCTGTTGATGATTCGCAGGAGTCGCTCCGGGTCTTTGAGCAGCAGGCTCCAACGTTTGTACCCAGCAATGCGGCGGGCAAAGCCGATGGTAAGCGCTTCGGGGTCAAACATCTGGCGCGCCGATTCAGTATACTGAGTGCTCTCCCCCCGTTCCATGCGCGCATGGAACGAACGATATCGGATGAAGGCGATGAGACGCTGCTTCAACAGCGAATGGGCGGCCCACAACTCTTCATCAGAGATTTTCGCAATGCCTTGCTGCCAACGGGCCTTGTCGCGCGTTTGATCGGACCAATCGTCGCCAACGAAGCTCTCATAAAGCGAACGGATGAGTGGGGCAACCCAGGTGGGCGCATGCACACCATTTGTGACGTGGGTGATAGGAACTTCGTCAACCGTTTTCTCGGGCCAAAGCTTCTGCCAGAGAGCTCGAGACACTTCGCCGTGTTTGCGGCTCACGCCGTTGGTCGAACGACACATCCGAATAGCCAGGGGCGTTAAACCATAAACCTCTTGCGAGTTTTGTGGATCGACACGGCCCAAGGCGACAAACTCCTCGTGCGTTAGACCAAGCTCATAGTCATAAGTCGGGCCAAACGCTTGCGCGACGAGTGCGATATCAAACTCATCGTTTCCGGCAGCTATCGGAGTATGCGTGGTGAAAACGCAACGTTCACGGACCATTTGCGCCGCCTCCGTAAATCCCAGGCCGGATTGAATCAATTCGCGAGCCAGCTCGAGAGTCAGGAAGGCCGAGTGGCCTTCGTTCAAATGAAACACGCTCGGCTCAAGCTTCAACTTCCTGAGGAGCCGCACTCCGCCGATTCCCAGCAACATTTCCTGCACAATTCGCGTCTCACGGTCACCGCCGTAGAGATGGCCTGTTACTAAACGATCGATGTTTTTGTCGTCAGTAATGTTTGTATCGAGCAGGTAGAGGGGCACTTTACCAATGTCAGCGCGCCAGACTTGAGCATGGACCGTACGCTCCCGCATCGAAACGTCGATCATGAGGGGCGTGCCATCTTCACTCATGATCCGATGGATAGGCAGTTGCTCGGGATAGGTTTCTCCATAATGCTCTTCCTGCCAACCGTCGCGCCTGAGGCGCTGTCGGAAGTATCCAAAGCGATAAAGCAGACCCACAGCAACCAGTGGAAGTCGAAGATCGCTGGCAGACTTTAAATGATCTCCGGCCAGCATCCCCAGTCCGCCCGAATACAGCGGCAAGGAATTGTGAACTCCAAACTCGGCGCAGAAGTAAGCCACCGGATGCTCAGGACTAATGAGACTCTGTCCGTTTTGGTTGCACGCAATTTGCGTGGCCGGGGGTCTCGCCATGTATTGTAGGAAACGATCGCTTAGGTTACCCACTCGTTCGATGTAGAGGGGGTCGGTGGCTTTCTGCATCAGACGATATTCCGCAGTTCTCGCCAGCAACTGCCGCGGATTGTGCTCACACGCTTCCCAGACATCGGGATCAAGATCGCGAAAAATGCTTGTTCCGTCCTTTGCCCAGCTCCACCAGTAGTTCCAGGAGAGTCGCGCGAGGGGACGCAGAGGAAAGGGCAAAATGGAGTTGTCAATAGCAGGTGTCTGGTTAATAGCTTCAGGGGTTTCGATCATTCGAATTTCGGGATTCCTTCTAATCTTTCTCTACTCCTCGGCGCGGGGCTCCACTTTGACTTCATCGAACATGTCTTGACGGCGCAATGCTTCGGCGACACCCTTCGCCTTGTGCTCAGTCAGGGGGTGCTCGGGATCTGCGCTGGCGATCTCGAACACGCGGTCGTCAAGCATCACCACGCCGAGAGAGCCAAGCGTGACCCCTGGCGTAATCTGGATTTCATTCATGTTGTGGATTCGAAAGTGCCCCGTTTGTTCAACCCAATCTTCAATGAACGGGTCTCTTAGAGCATGTTCGGCTTCAGATTCCGAGAGGAAGGCCCCCTCCACGATGAGACAATATTCGCGCACTTTGCCTGTTTACCAGATAGTGAGTCGCTCGCGCCTCGTCACGCCGGCCTCAGAATGACCAACAACCGACTAAGTTAGAACGGAGTGAGGAGTACGCCCTAACTTGTCTTCCTCATCTTGCTTCATCTCTCCTGCGTCATAGCAACTTTACCATCGGGGCTTACCACTGACCAAGGCAGAGCCGGTGCCCTAATTTCACTCTTTCTTTGTTGTTTCGTGTGCTCAAAAGCAAGTTCGCAGTTTCTGGCGTGCTGTGCACTGGGATGGCGACACATACGATCCACTAAACCGCACGAACCAACACGAAATCTTATTAGTGTCATTTCGTGTAATTTCGTGGATCGTGTCTTGAGATTACGTGCGAGTCACCCTGTTGAACGCGAAAACGCCGCCCGAAGACTACTCCGGCGGCGTCCTATTTTTCGCGGATTAACTACCTTGGATTCGGCTGATGCTTAGTTAGCCATCGCGTATTGTGCGTTCAGCGCTTCTCGGAGCCGCCGGAAATGTGAGTCGAAACTCACGAACCCGGTCGTGCCCTGGAAGAATGCCTTTCCACCAGTCTCGCTGGCCAATCGGTTAAGTGAGCTTTGACCGTAGCTGGCTGCGAGCCGGCTTCGGCTTGTCAGGCCCACAGATGGCGCGTAAAACGAATAGACGGCAACGTTACGATCATTAGCATGTTTGATCGCCCGGTGGAGATCCAAGGTGTTACCGGCAGCGCCCGAGTCAAATCCGCGCGAGGTGTCTAGTCCGTCCGAGATCAAGAGCACGGCGTTAGTTCCCTTCCAACCAGCATCAAACCTGCGAAGCGCTTCAATGACTTCCACGTAAGGATTGAAAGGCGATGCAGCTCTACTGGAGAACGGAATGCGCAATGAACGCGCCGCCCTATCCAGATCCGTCGTAAACGGCTGGCGAACCTGCAAAGTTCCACTGGTGATATAACCGGTCATTACTCGCGATCCGGCAGGCAAAGACCGAATAAAGTCGCGCGTGATATCAAGCTCGTTACCCACCTGGGAAATAAGATCATCCTGTAGGAGGATGGCAATATTAAGGGGCGTCAAGATACGCGCGTCCTTCTTATCGTTGATACGCTTTTCTGATGGGGTTGCGAAGGTCGCGGTCGTGGCAGCGAATGACACCACCAGAATTGCGACAAACGAAAGCATTTTTCGGTTAAACATGGTCCTTCTCTCCTCAAAAACAATTCAACTCGTCGTCAATGTTTTCGATGCAATTTTCGTGAGATCGGTTGGCTAAAACGGGCCGTTTTAAAGGCTACAGAAGCGGGTTAACCACAGACTACGAGGACCGAGCAACTTTCAGGAAACCGTCGTTGCGAGCTCGCTCAGTCAATGCTCTGGCCTTTCACGGTTCAACTTGCGTTTACCCTTCCGGCTCAGATAAATTACCTCCTCAATCCGAAGCACATCCTGTCAGCCAATCCGGCTTAGCCGAAACGGATGGAGATCCTTCGCCAAAATTCGCGCGCCGGAAAGGGATTAACCTATGAAAGTCTATTCGACAGATGCCATCCGCAATCTTGCGGTCATTGGCCACGGAGACGCAGGGAAGACGCAGTTGATCAGTTCGCTTCTCTACGTCGCCGGCGAAACGCCTCGTTGGGGTAAAGTGGATGAAGGCACGACGGTCACCGACCACGAAGAAGATTCCATCGCTCGCAAGATCACCCTCAATATCGGACTCGCTCATTTAGACCACCGGGAAACCAAACTCAATTTTATAGATACCCCTGGATATGCCGCGTTCGTGAGCCACGCTCGCCCGGGCCTGAGAGTCGCTGATTGTGCCGTTGCGGTGGTTGACGGTGTTAAGGGTGTCGAGGTGCAAACGGAGAAAACCTGGGCTTACGCAAACGAGTTCATCGTGCCCCGTATCATGGTTATTACCAAGCTCGACAAAGAGCATTCAGACTTTGGCAAAGCACTTGAGAGCGCCCAGCGGACGTTCAGCCGAGCAATCATCCCCTTTACGTTGCCGATTGGAAGAGAGAAAGATTTTCGCGGGGTGGTGGATGTTGTTCATATGAAAGCCTACGAGCTGGGTGCGGACGGCCAGGCGAAAGAGATTGATATCCCGAGCGACGGTCGGGAGCTAGTTGAGAAAACGAGAGAGCGACTCGTTGAGCTGGTAGCCGAATCCGACGATGCTTTGATGGAGAAGTACTTCGAACATGGGACACTTGAGGAAACCGACATTGTTCCCAATATCAACAAGGCTATCGCGCAAAGCAAACTGTGTCCGGTGTTCGCTGTCTCAAGTGCTACCCTCGTGGGATTGCGCGCTTTGCTTAACGGTATCGTCGACTATGCGCCCGACCCCGCTCACCACGAAGCAGAGTATGGACTTCCAGTAGACGCCGGTCCCGACGCATCAAAGATTGCTCGACCCTACAGCGCCAGTGAACCATTTTCAGCTTACTGCTTCCGCACAGTGGCTGACCCCTTTGCCGGCCGCATAAACGTCATGAAGGTGATCAGCGGCCGGCTGCAAACGGACGCTAACGCTTTGAATTCAACGCGGGGGACGATGGAACGCCTCGGGGCATTGCATGTCGTTCAGGGTAAGCAACTCGACAAGGTTCCTGAGGCCCATGCGGGCGACACTATTGCGTTCGTTAAACTGAAGGAAACCCAGACTGGGGACACACTCTGCGACAAGCAGGCGCCGATAGTCTTCCCCCCGGTTGAGTATCCCGAACCCGCTATCGCCTTTGCCATCGAGCCAAAATCGCGTCAGGACGAGGAGAAAATCAGCGTAGCGCTGCACAAGATCCTGGAAGAGGATCAAGCTCTGCACTTTAGCCGCGACGCGCAAACGAAAGAGTTTCTGCTCTCCGGTTCAGGTCAAGTCCACGTCGAGACTGTAGTAGAGAAGCTCAAAAAGCGTTACGGCGTCGAAGTCACGCTCCATCCGCCCAAGGTGCCTTATAAAGAAACTATAACGCAGCGCGCAGAGGTTCAGGGTCGTCACAAGAAACAGACCGGTGGCCGGGGACAGTTTGGCGATTGTAAGGTTGTCTTCGAGCCTCTTCCACGTGGCAGCGGGTTTGTCTTCGAGGACAAGATTTTCGGCGGCGCCGTACCGCAGCAGTTTCGACCGGCAATTGAAAAAGGTATCGTCGAAGCAGCGCAGTCGGGAGCAATTGCGGGCTATCCCCTGGTGGATTTCAAGGTTCAGTTGGTTGATGGCTCGTATCACAACGTCGACTCCGACGAACACTCCTTCCGTGCGGCCGGTCGCAAGGCCTTTCGCGCGGCCATGGAGAAAGTAAAGCCCTCGATACTGGAACCGATAATGGACGTAGAGATTGTGGCGCCGCAGGAAAACAGCGGCGATATCATGGGCGATCTAAACTCGCGTCGCGGCCGCGTGCAGGGTATGGAGACCAGCGGCAAGCAGCAAGTGATCAAAGCTCAGGTCCCGATGTCGGAGATGCTCAACTACC
>JALZJF010000209.1 GCA_030859905.1 Acidobacteriota bacterium | reverse complement strand
GGCGCTGGCGCATCGCCCGTCAGTTGCTGACTGAAAGTGTACTGCTTTCTTTAGTGGGCGGGATTATCGGATTGTTAATCGCTCGCTGGTGTATCGACTTCATCCTTTATATCAGCCCGGACGCCATTCCCCGCTCAAGCGAAATCGGTCTTGATTGGCGGGTGCTGGCGTTTACCATCGGCGTTTCGTTTCTAACGGGAATTCTCTTTGGTCTCGTGCCCGCGTTGCAGGCGGGCGTGGTCGATGTTCACGAGACATTGAAAGAGACGGGGCGTGGTACGACGCGCCGGCACTGGGTACGGAGTTCCCTGGTGGTCGTAGAGGTTGCCAGCACGCTGGTGTTGCTCATCGGCGCCGGTTTGATGATCCGAAGCTTTTACCGCTTGCAAAACGTGAACCCGGGATTCTCATATGCGCGTCTGGCAAGCTTCACCGTCAGTTTGCCGCAGAAAAAATACTTTACGGAGGAACAGCGCGCCGCGTTTTTCAAACGGCTATTGGAAAACATTCGTGCTTTGCCCGGTGTTGAGGCGTCGGCCGCCGCTTCCGGACTGCCGCTGGGCAACAACGGCTGGCAAACGTCGTTCCTGGTCGATGGCCAACCACCTCCCCCGCGCGATCAGACGCCGCTGATGGAAGCCTGCACGGTAACACCTGACTACTTTCGTGCGATGAACATTCCTCTGTTGCGCGGGCGTTATTTTACCGATCAGGACAATCGATCCTTTCTGGCAGGACGTGATCTAACCAAACTCGACGAGGGCGAAAGACTCGTAGCCGGAGTGAACGCGATCATCATCGACGAAGAGTTTGCCCGCCGGCATTGGCCCAACGAGGACGCGGTCGGTAAAAGAATCAAATTCGGCACGGACGAACAGTCGCCGGCACTCACCGTAGTGGGAGTCGTTGGCAGGGTAAAAATGGAGGGCCTCAGCCAGGATTCAAATCGTGTCCAGGGCTACTTCCCATCTTGGCAAGTTCCTTTTACGGGCATGACAGTCATCATGAAGGCTTCCGGCGATCCAGATCAGTTGATAGCTGCCGCGCGCGAACAGGTAAAGCAAGTCGATCCAGACCAACCAATCTACAACATTCGCACTATGGATGAGATTCGCGCTGAATCGGTGGCGCCGGAGCGTTTGAATCTAACGTTGTTCAGCATCTTTGCCGGGATAGCTCTGCTGCTGGCCATTGTCGGCATCTACGGCGTGATGTCGTACACCGTAACGCAGCGCACTCATGAGATTGGCATTCGCATGGCTATCGGCGCGCAACAACGAGACGTGTTCAAGATGGTAATGGGGCAGGGAATGATGCTGGCGCTGATTGGTATTGCTATCGGGTTGGTGGGAGCGTTTGCTTTGACGCGCTTGATGGCCACCATGCTCTTCGGTGTTACCGCCACAGATCCGGCAACCTTCGCAGCCATTGCGATTCTGCTGACTGCCGTCGCGCTGATGGCTTGTTACCTGCCAGGCAGGCGCGCCACGAAAGTCGATCCGGTGGTATCGCTACGGTACGAATGAAGGGATTTTTGATTTTTGAGTTTTGATTTTTGATTGCCCATGCAGTAGTCGAGTGGAATGAATGCCACCAGCGCGCTCTTGACCCACGCGGCAACTAGGACCCCGGCCAACGCACCGAGGAGGGAAAGCAAGAGCGCTTCCGTCAACCACTGCCGCAACAAGCGCACACGCCCCGCGCCCAGAGGCGCGGTAGATCGGCCTGGGAACAAGCGGAACTCGGGATCAGCACTCAAGAAGCAGTACACGGCAATCGGAAATCGGAAATCGGAAATGCAACTATGGACAGGCTACTAAAAGACATCCGCTACGCAATCAGAAGTCTTTACAGACGGCCGGGCTTCACGGCGATCGCGGTGATCACGCTCGCGCTTGGCGTCGGCGCGAACACGGCAATTTTCAGCGTGGTGAACGCGTTGCTGCTGAAGCCTCTGCCTTACCGAAATCCAGATCAGCTCTTCTGGATCGGGGAGGTCTCTCCGCAACACAAAGATGATCTGATTCCTGGAGCGCACTTTCTTGAGTGGAGCGAACAGAGCCAAACGCTCGAACAGATCGCCGTTTACAATGCTCACAATCTGACGCTGACTGGCGCAGGCGAACCTGAAAGACTGCAATGCGGCCGGGTCTCCACCGGATTCTTCCCAATGCTCGGCGTGCAGCCTCGCGTTGGCCGCGATTTTCTTCCGGCTGAAGATCGGCCTGGTAGTGATCGGGTTGCGATCATCGGCCACGGTCTGTGGCAGCGCCGCTTCAATACCGACCGAAATATCATTGGCCAGTCAATCACACTCGATGACCAAAGCTACACGGTGGTGGGCGTCTTACCTCCAGGTTTTCGCTTCTTTCAGCCGTTCGAGCTGTGGGTTCCGCTGGCGCTCAATCCACAACAGGAACGCGGCAATCAACTCATCTCGATCCTGAGCGCCATTGCGCGCCTCAAGCCGGGTGTCTCAAGAGAGAATGCGGAGACGGAGCTGGAGACCATCCGCCGTCGTTTTGAAAGCAGCAAACAAGCTAATACTCCCCTCTTTAGCGGGCAGGTACGGCTGGTCTCATTGCATCAGAAACTCGTAGGAAACACACGAGGCCTGCTGTTCATTCTGCTGGGCGCCGTCAGTCTGATCCTGCTCATCGCGTGCGTTAACGTCGCAAACCTGCTGCTTTCGCATGCAGTCATAAGGCAGAAAGAGTTTGCGATTCGCGCTGGGCTCGGCGCCGGCCGCCTGCGTTTGATGCAGCAGATGCTGACTGAGAGTTTGTTACTAGCTTTGGGAGGAGGCCTGTTGGGTTTGCTCCTGGCCTTTTGGCTCAAGGAGGCGCTCGTGGCGCTGGCCGCGACCAATACGCTGGGTGAGGTCTCGCACCTGGCCAACGTCAACATCGATGTCAGAGTGCTCGGCTTCACGCTGCTCGCCTCGTTTTTGACCGGAACGCTGTTCGGTCTCGTGCCAGCCTTTCAACTTTCACGCCCAAACTTGAATGACTTGCTCAAACAGGGTTGGCGCGGAAGCGGCTTTCATCACAGCAGGCTGCGGCACGTTTTGATGGTGACCGAAGTCGCTTTGGCCGTCGTGTTGCTGGTTGCTGCGGGACTGCTCATCAGAAGCTTTGTGAATCTGCTCGAAGTCAATCCGGGATACACGCCAAAGAACTTGCTGACGATGCGCGTTTCCCTCCCGGCGCCACGTTACGAACAGAGAGGCCAGCGAGAATCATTTTATCTCGAGGTGCTGCAGCGGGTTTCTTCGTTGCCTGGCGTTGACGCTGTCGGCGCGATTAACCACCTCCCGCTCACCAGCTTTGCGTTCGCTGGAGGGCTCAGAGTTCCAGGAGGTCCGCAGATGCAGACTAACAGTCCAACCGCTACTCCCATTGGAGTTGTTAGCCCAGATTATTTCCGCGCCATGGGCATCCCGCTTCTCGACGGTCGTGCGTTCACAGAGCGCGATAACTCTGAGTCGCCGCGAGTAGTGATCTTGAGCGAGGCGTTGGCGCGAGAACTATTTCCTACTGAAGGTTCGATCGGGAAGCAAGTTTGGGTGCCCGGCGCAAGCAGAGGTACGCCGACTGTGATCGGAGTCGTAGGCGATGTGAGGCATCAGGGATTGGATCAGGACGCGACACCGCAAGTTTACGTGCCTTATCCGCAACAGGCGCCGGCATCAATGACGATGGTGATTCGCACGACGACCGATCCTCTGACCCTGGCCGCCCCAGGGAGAAATCAAGTTTCGGCGGTTGATAGAAGCTTGCCCGTCTATGAAGTGAGGACGATGGAGCAACGCCTGGCAAGTTCCGTTTCGCCGCGCCGCTTCAACCTATTGCTGCTTGGCGCTTTTGCGCTCCTGGCTTTGGTGTTGGCGGCGGTTGGAGTGTATGGCGTGATCGCTTATCTGGTAACGCAGCGCGCGCACGAAATCGGCATCCGCATGGCGCTCGGCGCTCAAAGAAATGATGTCCTGAGGCTGCTCATTGGGCAAGGCATGGCTTCGGTTGTCATTGGCGTCCTGATCGGCCTGGCTGCAGCCTGGGCACTGACGCGGCTGATGACGAGCTTGCTGTTCGGGGTGACTCCCACAGACACCGCGACATTCATCGCTGTCTCAGCGGTATTGATCGCGGTTGCCTTGCTGGCGTGTTACATCCCTGCGCGCCGCGCAACGAAAGTGGATCTGTTGGTGGCGCTGCGCTACGAGTGAGGTCATTGCCAATTGCCAATTGCCAATTGCCGATTGGAGTGTAGATGTTAATTGCCGCGGTGTTCGGCGATTTGAGATTGACGTCGGCTGACTCTGTTGCCTGACCTCGAAGGATCGTGAGCACCAAATTCGCAATTCGAAAATTCGAATCGGCAATTGGAGATGAGACCATGGAAACTTTATTCAAAGATATTCGCTACGGAATCAGGAGTTTGCTAAAGCGTCCGGGCTTCACCGTCATTGCTGTAATGACCCTGGCGCTGGGAATCGGCGCAAACACCGCAATGTTCAGCGTGATCAATGCCGTGCTCCTTCGTCCGCTTCCATACCATGACCCGGATCGCCTCGTGACTATCTGGGAAGAAAGCCCTCAGCGCGGCCTGTATCAGCTGCCGGTATCCTATGCCAACTTGCGCGACTGGGTAGATCAAAACCATGTCTTCGAGCAAATTTCGGCATACACATTCACCAATCTGAATCTCACTGGAACAGGCGAGCCTGCAAGGCTCCTTACCGTCAGATCTTCCGCCAATCTCTTTTCGCTTATCGGAGCCGCGCCACTCCTCGGACGGGCATTTTTAACTGAGGAGGACAAGGAGGGAGCCAATCGCGTTGTAATCCTGGGCCATGCTCTCTGGAAGACTCGTTTCGGTTCCGATGCGGGAATTGTAGGTAAGTCGCTAACACTCAACAATCAAAGCCACACGGTCGTGGGCGTCATGCCTTCCACCTTTCAGTTTCCTGTTGGCTTCGGCTATTTCGGAAAAGTGCTGAATGACCCAACTGATCTCTATGTTCCGATTGCGGCCACCGGCAACGAGGCAAGCCGCGGCAACTACTCATTCTTCGCCATCGGCCGGCTTAAACCCGGCGTAACAATCGATCAAGCTCAAGCTGAGATGACCACTATAGAGGGTCGTCTGGAACAGCAGTATCCGGACAGCAACACCGGCATCGGCATAAGTCTGATCCCAACGCAAGAGCAGACTGTGAAAGAGATTCGCCCGGCGTTGTTGGTGCTCCTTGGAGCTGTTGCATTTATGCTGCTGATAGCTTGCGCCAACATTGCAAACCTTCTGCTCGCGCGGGCAGCTTCGAGACAGAAGGAGATTGCGATTCGCACGGCTCTAGGCGCTAGTCGCCTGCGCGTCTTGCGCTTGTTGCTTACGGAAAGCCTGATGCTTTCGCTCGCCGGTGGTTGCCTGGGGTTGTTGCTAGCATTCTGGGGTACCGACGCGCTGTTGGCGCTCGCGCCGGACAATATTCCCCGGCTGAATGAGGTCGGAGTTGATGCCAGAGTTTTTGGCTTCACTCTCGCCGTCTCGCTCGTAACCGGAATTCTCTTCGGATTGATTCCCGCAGTGCAGGCGTCAAAGCCCGATCTCAACGAAGCGCTAAAAGAAGGTTCGAGAGGCTCGATGGGGAGCGCTGCAGGCAAGCGCACTCGAGACGTTCTGGTAGCAGTTGAGGTTGCACTCTCGCTTGTGCTGCTTATCGGCGCCGGCTTGATGATCAAGAGTTTCCTGCGACTCCAGCAGATGAATCTCGGGTTCGCTCCTGACAATGTACTGGCAGTAAACCTGTCACTATCCAGATCCAGGTATCCTGAAGATCGTCAGCAGGTAGCTTTCTTCCAGGAGGCGCTCGAGCGACTTCAATCGCTGCCCGGCATAAAGTCCGCCGGCGCAACCACCGGGCTCCCGCTGACCTTGAGCCTCTCCGGTTCTGATTTCCGCATCGAAGGACGCCCCGAGCCTGAAGCCGGCAAAGAGATGATCATCCATACGCGCAGCGTCAGTCCGGATTATTTCGGAACGCTCGGCATTAGCCTGATCAAAGGGCGCGACTTCTCCGAGAGAGACAAAAGTGATGCGCCCAAGGTTGCGATCATCAACAACGATCTGGCCCGCATTTACTTTCCCAACGAAGACCCTATCGGCAAGCGAATTACCTTCGATGATGGAGAGTCATGGATTTCAATCGTCGCCGTGATCGGCGATGTGAAGCAACTGGGCTTGGATTCAAGCGCGAAGCCGGAAGTCTACTTTCCTTATCTGCAAGTGGCGGCACCCTCAATGAGCCTTGTGGTCAGGACCACCTCAAACCCTTTGAGCCTGGCCAGAGCCGTGAAAAGTCAGATTCAAATGATCGACAAAGACTTGCCTATCGACGACGCTAAAACCATGCAACAGCTTCTTGCAGAGTCCGTCTCCGGACGACGATTCAACATGCTGTTGCTGACCGTGTTCGCAATGGTTGCGCTTGTGCTGGCCATTGTCGGTATCTACGGCGTGATGTCCTACACGGTGACGCAGCGCACACATGAGATTGGTATTCGCGTGGCCATTGGAGCGCAATCGCGCGATGTGTTCCGAATGGTCATAGGACAAGGAATGATGTTGGCAATGATTGGGATTGCTTTTGGTTTGGTTGGAGCTTTCGCTCTTACCCGCTTGATGACGACCATGCTTTTTGGCGTGGAACCAAGCGATCCGGCGACGTTCGTTAGTATCGCGGTGTTGCTCACCGGTGTGGCGCTGGTCGCTTGCTACATACCCGCGCGGCGCGCCACCAAGGTAGATCCGTTGTTAGCGCTTCGATATGAATAGTGGCACAGACTTCAGTCTGTGATTTTCGGTTGAGGTAGCTTCATAGGTGAATGCGTAAGGGCCGCACAAAATGAAACTTAGACAGGATGAACAAGATTTACAGGATGGCAGGTGGAATCTTGTAAATTCTGTAAATCCTGTCAAATGAGTTCCCTTTCTCACGGAGCGAGCGATGAAAGAAGTCTCGGCAATTGGAAATCAGACGACTCCAGGCTGAGGAGAACGAAATGGTGACTCTGCTTAAAGACCTGAGCTACGGCATTCGCATGCTGGCCAAGAGCCCGGGTTTTACTCTGGTGGCAGTACTCTCTCTGGCCCTGGGAATCGGCGCGAACACGACAGTGTTTAGTTTGCTCGATGCGGTCTTGCTTCGCTCGTTGCCGATCGAGAATCCGGAACGGATGGTAAACATTGCCACACTCGTAAAGGGTGGCGAGCCCCATTTTGATTTCTCCTATCCGCTTTATAGCGGCTTGCGCGATGGCAACCAGACGCTCTCCGGCATCGTAGCTTACACCGATAGGAATCTTGGTCTCACATTCGGCGATCAAACCGAGCGAATCCGCAGCGAGCTTGTCAGTGCAAACTATTTTTCCGTGCTCGGTGTGCAGCCGGCAATGGGGTCCGCATTCGCCCCTGACGATGAGCGACCAGGTGCCGCGCGCGCCGCTGTTATTAGCGACGCTCTGTGGCATCGACGTCTGGCGGGTGATCCCGGGGTCCTCGGCAAAACGATCACCCTAAACGGCCGCACTTTTTCCGTCGCGGGTATAGCGCCGAGGCGGTTTTCGGGACTGCTGCGCGGAATGCAGACGGACGTTTGGATCACGCTTCCCCACCTGGCTGATTTCGAAGGCAATCCAAAACTCATGAGCGCTCCGACAATGATTTGGTTGAGGCTCGCTGGAAAACTAAAACCGGACACTACCATTCAACAGGCGCAGTCGCAGCTAACCTCGCTCCTACCCGGTGTGTCGCAGGAGGCCTGGAAAGGCTTCCCTTACGTCGCAGCTCGCGAAAATGGCACGTGGCAGGTGGTAATGACTAAGGCCGCCGGCGGTAATGAGGTCTATGTTGCTGAACTGTACCGCCCGCTAACGATGCTTCTGCTGGCCGTGGCTCTGATACTGGCGATTGCCTGCGCCAACGTGGCCAGTCTGTTACTAGCTCGAGCAAGGGTACGAGGAAAAGAGATCGGAATTCGTCTGGCCCTGGGAGCCAGTCGTCCACGCATCGTGCGGCAACTGCTCACCGAAAGCCTACTGCTGGCGTTGGCCGGAGGCGCTCTCGGACTGCTGATGGCTCTCTGGACGTCTGGCCTCGCTGCCGGATTGCGGACCAGTGAAACGGGAGAGCTGGGTATAGATGTTTCGCCAAACATTCGCGTCCTGCTCTTTACCCTGATCGTCTCGGTGCTGACCGTTCTTTTGTTCGGCATAGTCCCGGCACTCCGCGCCTCGAAGGTTGATTTGGTCCCGATTCTTAAAGACTCAAACGCCGCCACACCTATCTTCCGCCGCGGCCCTTCGCTGCACGGTCTACTTGTCGTCACGCAGGTAACCCTGTCCCTCGTACTGCTTGCCGGTGCCGGCCTGTTTCTGCGCAGTCTCTGGAAGCTCCAGGCAGTCGAAAAGGGATTCACCGGCGACAACGTCCTGGCGATGTCGCTGAACATGGAACTGCAAGGCTACGACGGTGCGCGCGGTGCAACTTTTTATCCGGCGGCTTTGGAGAGTCTGTCGTCGTTGCCAGGCGTCCAGTCGGCAAGCTTAGCCAGCGTGCTGCCGGTTACGGCTGGCGGCAGCCGTATACAGATGCCGGCTAACGCTACTAAGCCCGCCGTTGATGAAGAGATCTCCATCGACATCGTCACTGTCTCCCCGCGCTTTTTTGAGACTACTGGCCTCCTACTGCTTCGCGGCCGAGACTTCCGGCAGATCGATACCGAAAAGTCGGCGAAAGTAATGATCGTCAACGAGACGATGGCGAAGAAGCTTTGGCCGGACACCGATCCTTTGGGACGGAGTTTCTACGACGGCGATACCACCTTTGAGGTTGTTGGCGTTGCTCGCAACACAAAGTACCGAAACCTTCGAGAAACGCCTCTCATGACGTTTTATCTACCACTGGCCCAATCCTATAGACCGAGCATGAATTTGTTGGTTCGCACGGCGGGAGAACCCTCCCAACTCGCTCCCGCGATTCAAGGTCGTCTGCATGCCATCGAGCCAGCGCTCACCGTGTTCGACATTCGCACACTCTTTGAACATGTCGGGAGATCTCTCTACGTCGAACGAATGGAAGGCCTGCTGTTGACGTTCTTCGGCATCCTGGCACTGACGCTGACTGCTATTGGCATCTATGGCGTCGTGGCTTACTCGGTGGCCCAGCGTACTCGTGAGGTCGGAATTCGCATGGCTCTCGGGGCGCAAAAGAAAGATGTGCTGAAGATGATTCTGGCGCAGGGTCTGGCGCTGGTGGCATGGGGTACGGCGCTTGGTTTGATCGTCTGCTACTGGCTTTCCCGCCTGGTGTCCAGCCAGCTCTACGGTGTCAACGCGTACGACCCCGCGACACTGGCGAGCGTGGTGGTCGTGATAATTGTCGTGGCGCTGCTGGCGGCCTACATCCCGGCACGGCGCGCCACGAAGGTCGATCCGCTAGTCGCACTGCGTTACGAATGAACGGATTTTTGATTTTTGATTTGCGATTTGTGATTTCGATTCAGATGAAAGATTTGAGAAAAGTCTGAGTTCTCGAAATCAAAAATCAAAAATCAGAAATCAAAAATCCACAATGGGCAATTATGGAATCACTCTTTAAAGACGTTCGTTACGGAATACGAAGCCTGCTAAAGCATCGCGGCTTTACGTTGATTGCGATAGTCACGCTGGCGCTGGGCATTGGCGCGAACACGGCGATCTTCAGCCTGGTGCGTGGCGTGCTCTTGCGTCCGCTGCCGTTCAGCGAACCGGAGCGCTTGATCGGCATTCGCGAAAGCAAGCTCGGCGAAGGCCACGGCAACCCGATGGCCTGGCGCTCGTTTGCCGAGTTCCGCGATCGGACCCAGACGCTCGAATCCATTGCCGCTTACGTCAATTGGCACCCGGACATCAAGCAGGCGGACGGCTCAGTGCGCGTGCAAGGCGCGCGGGTCTCTCACAGCTACTTCAAAGTGTTGGATGTGCACCCGGTGCTGGGCCGCGATTTCACGCCGGAAGATGACAAAGTGGGAGCGCCACCCACGGCTATGCTCGGCTATGACCTGTGGCAGCAGCATTATGACGGCGACCGGGAGGTGGTGGGCAAGTCGCTGCGAATTGACGGGGAGAGTTTGACGATCATCGGCGTGATGCCGCCGGTGAGTATCGGCGGACAGATCGGTTGGGTCAGCCTCTGGATTCCGCTGCGCACCAACGAGGCCCGCCAACTGAACAACTCTGGACGCTGGGTGCAGGCCTCCGCGCGACTGAAACCGGGGGTCGCTCTCGAACAGGCGCGCGCTGAATTGACAATCTTGATGGAGGGCATCAAGCAGGCTTATCCCGCCACGCATAGTCGTGAGCACGGCGTCTATGCTACCGCGCTGAAAGATTACGTGGTTGGGCCGGGCGCGCAAAGAGCCCTGTGGTTATTGTTCGGCGCGGTCGTGCTGGTTTTGCTGATCGCCTGCGCCAACGTAGCCAACCTGTTGCTGGCGCGCGCGGCTGGCCGTGAAAAGGAACTGGCGGTGCGGGCCGCACTGGGCGCGAGCCGCTTCACGCTCGTGCGGCAAATGCTGACCGAGAGCCTATTGCTGTCGGCGGGCGGCGTGGTGACGGGTTGGCTGCTCGCGCAATGGCTGTTGACGGCAGTCGTCAAATTCAGCCCTGAGCAAGTGCGGCGCATGGGCGAGTTCAAGCTGGATGCGGGCGTGCTGGCCTTCACCCTGGTGTTGAGCGTGGTGACGGGCTTGCTGTTCGGACTGGCTCCCGCATTGAGCGCGACAAAGCTCAATTTGAACGAGAGCCTCAAAGATGGCGCGCGCTCGCTTAGCGGCGGCAGGCGGCAGCATTGTCTGCGCGGCGCGCTGGTCGTGTTGGAGATTGCCCTGGCGCTGATTTTACTGACCGGCTCAGGCTTGTTGCTGAAAAGTTTTGCCAGGCTGCGCAGCCTCGAACTCGGTTTCAACCCCGATCGGCTGCTGACGATGAGTTTGCGGTTGCCCTTCCCCGATTACAAAGAACCTGTGCAACGCGTGAACTACTTTCAACAGACGCTTGCCAACCTGCAAAGCCTACCCGGCGTCGAGGCGGCAGCCATTTGCTTCTCGCTGCTGATGACAGGCGAGGGCGCGACCGACCGTGTCTGGATCGAAGGCCGGCCCGCGCCGCCTAAAGGCGAAGAGCCGGTTTTGCGCGGCGGCAGCGTGTCAGCCGATTACTTCAAAGCGATGGGCATTCCGTTGCGCCGGGGCCGCGCTTTTACTGAAGAGGAAGTCTGGCAGGGCCGCCCAGTCATCATCGTCAACGAGGCCTTTGCCCGGCGCTTCTTTCCCGGTGAAGACCCCATTGGCAGACGCATCAAGGTAGGTGAATGGAATCCGAATCCGCCGTATTCAACCATCGTCGGCGTCGTCGCCAACCACATTCAGCCCGGCGTGGATAACCGGATCTGGGAAGAGATGTTTTATCCCTATGTCAACACCGCCGACCCGCCGCTGTCGACGATGAATCTGGTTGTGAAGACGGCGGGTGATCCAGCCGCAATGACCAGCGCCATCGTGAATGAAGCGCGCAAAGCGGATCGACTGTTGCCGATTAGCAAGATCAGAACGATGGATGATCTGCGAGCGAGTGCTTTGCAGTCCGACAGGTTCAACCTCTGGCTGCTGGGTTCGTTTGCCTTGCTGGCGCTGCTGCTCGCCGGCCTGGGCATCTACGGCGTCGTGACCTACACCACCGCGCAACGCACGCGCGAACTCGGCATCCGGATGGCGCTGGGCGCGCAAAAAGCCGATGTGTTGAGGCTCGTCGTAAAGAACGGGATGACATTGGCTCTGATCGGCGTAGCGATTGGACTGGCGGGAGCATTTGCGTTCACCCGCATGATGGCGGCTTTGCTATTCGAGGTCACGCCGACTGATGCCATGACCTACGCAATCGTTTCAATCGGCTTACTCTTCGTGGCGCTGCTCGCTTGTTACATTCCAGCGCGGCGCGCGACGAAAGTCGATCCGCTAGTGGCACTGCGATACGAGTGAGTTCATTGCCAATTGCCGATTGCCAAATGCCAATTGGTGTGAAGGTCGCGACGCCAGCAGATCGGCAGTTTGAAAAGAGCCTTCGAGAATCGGCGCTTGAAAATCGGCGTCAATCGGCAGTTGAAATGAATTGATGGAAAGCCTATTCAAAGACATTCGCTACGGGATTAGAAGCCTACTGAAGCGTCCCGGCTTCACCGCCATCGCTGTCCTGACGCTCGCGCTCGGCATCGGTGTTAACACAAGCATCTTCACGCTCTTCTACTCGCTGGCGCTGCGACCTCTTCCGGTGAAAGACGCGGCTGAGCTCGTTAGTATTTATCAAACTTTCGAAGGCCAGTACTCTCGCCGGATTGAAGGAAATATCGCCTTACTGTCTTATCCGGAATACCTGAGCTATCGCGATAAGACCCAGGCCTTTTCGGGAGTCATCGCGTATGCAAACGCCGAACTCACTATGAGTAGCGACGAAGGCGAGAAAGTCCGTGGCCTCATGGTGACGGACAACTACTTTTCCGTGCTCGGCGGCCAGACTTTCCTCGGTCGCAGTTTTGTGCCTGGTGAATGTCAGACTCCGCGCCAATGTTCGCTGGCCCTTCTCAGTTACCCCTTTTGGCAGAGACGCTTTGGCTCCGATCCTACTTTGATCGGAAAGACGTTAACGCTAAACCGCCGCCCCTTCACCGTGGTGGGAATCACGGCGCCCGACTTTCGCGGAACCGAGATGAGCCTGCCGGATGTTTGGATTCCGCTGCTGATGCAAGCTGAGGTCATGCCGGGAAATGATTTTCTCGCCCTGCGGGATTGCAGTTGGCTCAGTGTGCTGGGCCGATTAAAGAAGGGCGTCTCCTTGAGTCAGGCGCAAGCGGCGTTGGGTGTGCTCGCCAGTCAGGCGGATTTGGAGTACACCAACCGTAAGATAACCGTTGACGTCGTTTCCGGGGCCTATCTCAACTTCCCTGAGGCTCGTCGCAGAGGCGTTCCGATCGTAGAGATCGTCATGTTGGCTGTCGGTCTCGTCCTGCTGCTTGCCTGCGCCAATGTGTCCAACCTCTTGCTGGCGCGGGCCGCAACCCGCAAAAAAGAAATCGCGGTGCGACTGGCATTGGGAGCGAGTCGCGGACGCCTGATCAGACAGTTGTTGACTGAGAGTCTGTTGCTGGGAGTCCTGGGTGGTGCGGCCGGCTTGCTGGTGGCTTACTGGCTGCCGCCAATTCTGTTGTCAGTGATTCCGGAGACCGGCACTGAGGTAAATTTCACGCCCAATCTAACCGTCCTGGCATACGCCTTTGTTGTTTCGCTGATTACTGGAATCGTTTTCGGCTTGGCGCCAGCGCTTCAGGCGACTAAGCTAAACCTAACTTCCGCGCTCAATTCGCAAGGAACGTTAAGCCATCGATGCAGCCGCTCTCGCTTGCGCAGTGGCCTGGTGATTACGCAGGTCGCGGTCTCTTTGGTGCTCTTGATCAGCGCCGGCCTCCTGCTTCGCAGTTTACAGCACGCACAGTCCGCCGATCCTGGTTTCGATCCCGCGACGGTGCTCGCGTTATCGCTGGATACCGCTGCCGAAGGGTACGACGCGCCGCGAGCGGCGGCGCTCTATCGGCAACTTACCGAGCGGCTGACTACAATGCCCGGTGTCAAATCAGTGAGCCTCGCCAGCGCTATTCCGTTTGCCGGCAAGCAGACCACGGGAATCACCATCGAAGACCAGAGAGCAAAACTCGCCGGGCGTGAGTTTGAGGTCAGTGTCAATGTGGTCTCGTCCTCGTATTTTCAGACGATGGGAATCCCACTAATTCGCGGACGTCAGTTTAGCGAGCAGGAAGTCGGCGGTTCCGAGTCTGTCGCCGTTGTAAGCAAAGCGATGGCGGATCGTTTCTGGCCTGGTGAAGACCCGATCGGCAAACGATTCAAAGACAATTCTTCGTCGTACGAAATCATCGGTGTGGCCAGGGATACAGGCACCATCGATCCCGCGCGGCACGACGGCCCCTTCGTCTACTTGCCCACACGATCCGATGGCCAGGCCAACGCAACCGCATTGACCTTCCTCTTGAAAGCAGACGGCAATCAACCCGCCCTCCCGGCGGCCGCAAGAGACGCGGTGCGCTCACTTGATCAGAATCTGGTAGTTTCCCTAAGGCAGTTGGACGAGAACCTGGATCTTAAGCTGCAACCGGCACGAACCGCCGCAGTCTTTTCCGGTACGCTCAGTCTGTTGGCCTTGCTGCTCGCTGCCACGGGCATTTACGGCGTGATGGCTTACTTCGTGACCGCGAGTACGCGCGAGCTTGGCATCCGCGTGGCCCTGGGCGCGCAGACATTCGATATCCTGAAACTGGTTGTGAAAAACGGTATGAGCCTGGCATTGATAGGCGTGGCAATCGGACTGGCGGGCGCCTTCGCGTTAACGAGATTGATGACTAGTTTCCTGTTTGGCGTGGCGCCTACTGATGCTGTTACGTTTGCTGTTGTCTCAGTGGGCCTGATCGCTGTCGCGCTGCTCGCCTGTTATATCCCGGCGCGACGGGCCACGAAAGTAGATCCGTTGGTGACGCTTCGTTATGAATGAGGAGCGACATTGCCAATTGCCGATTGCCAATTGCTAATTGGTGTGAAGGTCGCGAGGCGGGGTAAATCGGCAGTTGAAATGAGACTTCCAGAGTCGGCGCTCGAAATCGGCAATCGGCAATCGGAAATGCCGTGAGAAGGTGTAAAACGATTTGCCGCACTGTCGTTGCTACTGGCCGTAATGGGCATCTATGCAGTGCTCGCATTTTTCGTTACGCAGCACCGGCCCGAAATTGGTGTGCGTGTGGCGTTGGGTGCACAGCGACGTGACATTCTCGGATTGGTTTTGAAGAAGGGAATGGGACTGGCGTTGACCGGTGTGGTTATTGGCCTGGCAGCGGCTTTTGCCCTGACGCGGTTGATGCGAGTTTGTTGTTCGGCGTCAGCGCAACCGATCCAACTACATTCGTTGCGATCGCGCTAATTCTGACCGGAGTGTCGCTGCTCGCCTGCTACATCCCGGCGCGGCGCGCAACAAAAGTCGATCCGTTGATTGCACTTCGTTACGAATGAAGTCATTGCCAATTGCCGATTTGCGATTGCCCATGGCCGATTAGACTGCTTAGCGCCAATTAGGTCGCTGACCGCTCTTTGCATTCAAGTGCCATACTGAGGCGCTACTTCGACCAACTCAAATCGGCAATCGGCAATTGGCAATCGGCAATCGTGATAATCTCACACGCGGTTTTCCAGTCCTCGAAGAGTTCGGTTCATGCCTAGAATTCTAATTGCTGACGATCAACCTGATGTGATTGCCGCTCTGCGCCTGCTGTTAAAAGGCGAGCGCTTCGAGATTCAAACCGCCTCCTCTCCCGCCGCCGTGCTCAAGGCCATAGATTCGCAGGAACTGGACGTCGTCCTAATCGATCTGAACTACGCACGCGACACCACCTCCGGCAGCGAAGGGCTTGAGCTGCTTACTAGAATTCAGTCACAGGAGCCCACTATCCCAATTGTCGTGATGACCGCCTGGGGAAATGTGGATCTGGCAGTCGAGGCTATGCGACGCGGGGCGCGTGACTTCATTCAAAAGCCCTGGGACAATGCGCGATTGTTGGCTGTTCTGCGTACCCAGGTTGAGCTGGCGGCAGCCCTGCGGCGTGGCCAACGACTGGAAGCGGAAAACCTGGCGCTGCGCGATACGGCCGCCGGCACCACAGCCGCGCAACCAACAATCATTGCGGAATCTCCGGCAATGAAAGAGGTGCTCAAAGTGGTCGAGCGCATCGGACCGTCCGATGCCAACGTTCTGATCACCGGCGAAAACGGCACAGGCAAAGAGGTGATCGCGCGAGCGCTGCATGCCATCTCCGCTCGCTCGCGAAAGCCGCTGGTTTCCTTGAATGCGGGTGCGCTCGCCGAAGGTGTTTTCGAAAGCGAGCTCTTCGGCCACGTGCGTGGGGCGTTTACTGACGCCAGGATGGATCGCGTGGGCCGGTTCGAACTGGCCGATGGCGGCACGTTGTTTCTCGATGAGATCGCCAACGTCCCACTCAACCTGCAGCCGAAGCTCTTGCGGGTGCTTGAAACCGGCGAGTTTGAACGGGTCGGCTCGTCGAAAACTCAAAAAGTAGACGTACGGGTGCTCTCGGCTACGAATTCTGATCTGAATGTTGACGTCGCCCGAGGCAGGTTTCGCCAGGACCTGTTGTTTCGCTTGAACACCGTCGAAGTTCATCTGCCGCCGCTTCGTGACCGACTCGACGATATTCCGCCCCTCGCCGAACATTTCCTGCGGCAGCATCGCCAGCACTACCGGCGCCCGGTTGAGGGCTTGAGCCGAGAGGCCGTCGAAGCCTTGCGGCAGCATGCGTGGCCAGGGAATGTCCGCGAATTGGATCACGTGGTTGAGCGTGCGGTGTTGATGACTCCCGGCATGACGGTCACGGCTTTTGACCTTGCCCTGCAAACCTCTCGAGACGCCAGTGTCTCGGCGCGTTTGGAAGAGATGAGCCTCGAAGAAGCCGAGCGCCTGCTGATTGAAAAAGCACTTGCCCGTTTCGAAGGTAACGCTAATCGGGCCGCCGAAGCGTTGGGCTTGAGCCGTAGCGCGCTCTACCGCCGCTTGCAGAAGTATGGGTTATCATAAGGTGTGAGCGTCCAGCCAAAACCACCAAAGCACACGACGACATTCACCAGTCTTGACCCGGCGTTGAAGAGTGGCGGACGGCTGAAATTCGAGCGCCGCATCACGATTCTGTCGATTTTGGCGGGCCTTCCCGCAGTTTCCTTGTGTGCGTTGCTGCTCTGGCTTGACGGCTATTCGGGCCGCACTCAGTGGACTGTTAATCTCCTGCTCGTGCTCCTATGGCTGGGAATTGCTCTAAACCTCAAGCAGCGCATCGTTCGACCACTGCAAACCCTTTCCAACATCCTCGCGGCAATTCGCGAAGGCGATTTTTCTATCCGCGGCCGGCGCGCGGGAAGTGGTGATGCGCTGGGCGAAGTGATGCTCGAGGTGAATGAACTGGGCCAGACATTGCGCGAACAGCGCCTCGGGGCCATGGAAGCGACTGCATTGCTGCGCACGGTGATGTCTGAGATCGATGTCGCGGTTTTCGCTTTTGACGGTGATCGGCGTCTGCGCCTGGTGAATCGTGCCGGTGAGCGGTTGCTATCACAGCCAGCGCCGCGCCTGCTGGGACGGACCAGCAGCGAGCTAGGGTTGGAGGCTTGTCTGGAGCGCGAGTCTGACGGTCCTCAAACAATGCAGATGATTTTTCCCGGCGGTGTCGGGCGCTGGGACATTCGCCGCAGCACCTTCCGCGAGCGTGGTGTGCCGCATCAGTTGTTGGTATTGACCGACCTCAGTCAAACGCTGCGTGAGGAAGAGCGCACTGCCTGGCAACGACTCCTACGCGTGTTAGGCCATGAGTTGAACAACTCATTGGCGCCCATCAAGTCGGTTGCGGGTAGCCTTGCCGATCTGCTCGACCGCCAGCCTGAGCCTGCTGATTATCGCGAAGACATGCAGCGTGGGTTAGACGTCATTTCATCGCGCGCGTCGTCCCTGGCGCGCTTTGTCGAGTCGTATTCAAAACTGGCGCGCTTGCCTCAACCCCGGTTCGAGTCGCTAAATGTGGGAGAGTTGGTCCGGCGCGTCGCCAGCCTGGAGACAAGGCTTCCGGTTAGCGTGGTTGCCGGGCCTGAGATATCGGTCCAGGGCGACAGCGCGCAGTTGGAACAATTGTTAATCAACCTGGTGCGGAATGCAGTCGATGCTTCGCTCGAAACTGGTGGGGTAGTTAAATCCGGCTGGACTCAAAACAACGGCAAGCTTGATGTTTGGGTCACTGACGAAGGACCGGGCCTCGCCAGCACGGCGAACCTTTTTGTGCCCTTCTTTACGACGAAAATCGAAGGCTCCGGCATTGGACTGGTCCTCTCGCGGCAGATTGCCGAAGCGCATGGCGGCACGCTGACGCTGGAAAATCGTCGTGACAAGAAGGGTTGCGAGGCGCGCCTGAAATTGCCCTGTGAGTGTAGGGAAATCTCACGAGGAACGCTGGCTGATCCCCGGCGGCGATCGGTTCAAAATTGACTTGCTGGATGCTTGTTGTGGCTTATCCTTTTTGGTTTTCCTTGAGGGAGCGTGAACCGGAATGTTGAGCCTTGACCGAGTTTGCTAGTTACCGTCACCTGACCGCCGTGAGCTTCAACAAATTGCTTAACGATGGCGAGTCCTAGTCCGATTCCGTCATTCCTCTCTGGATCACTCTCTAGTTTCTCGAATATTTTTTCGAGCCGTTCGACAGGAATACCCGCGCCGTTGTCACTGACCAGGCATTCGACAAAACTGCCTTCCTCAATCTCGCGCGCCGCGATAGTAACTTCTCCATGCGGACTATATTTGATCGCATTGGAGATCAAGTTCTGAAAAATCAGCGTCAACCGGCTGGCATCGGCAAGCACCGCAAGCTCTGCGGGCACATCGTTAATCAGCCTCGTCTGAGAAATCTCAGCCAACGGATGGAAATCGCCGACGAGACCTTCGACGAATGCCCGCAGATTTACTTCACGTCGCTCCAACTTTCCATCTGCGTCCGCGTTCAAGTTAGCTTCTTCCTGCACCACTTTGAATATCAGCGCATCCATGCGTTTGACGTTACGGCGCAAGGTTTCGAGCAGTGTGGAAGCCTGTTCGGTCTTAACTTCGGGGGGAAGTGTGGCTTCAAGCAGTCTCGCCGCCATCAACACAGAAGAGAGCGGTGACCGCAGATCATGCGCGACAAAGGACAAGTGCTCCTCGCGCCGTTGCTGTACCTCGACGGCTTTTTGCGTCGCGTACGTCTTAAGGGCGAGACCAATTGCCCCGTCAATAACACGGTTAACGATGTGGTTGGTCTTTCCATGAAGGCTAAGACAATTGCGTTCGGCAAGATTCTGTATCGCGCTACGCAAGGCGTTATACTCTGCCACAACCTCTTCGACATCGAAGCCGACACGCAGCCGTTGAATGCCGTGAATGATGGGATTTTCCTTCAATCCCACATCGATCAGCGTCTCGTCACAACTCGACTCAAGCTCGCGGGCTAGTTCTTCCAGCAAGTCGGGGAGATGATCGTTGAGCGTTGGTGTGTCGAGATTCTGTGCGACAGGAAGCTTGCGCACGTCCTGCCGCCATTCGGCGAGTAAGGCATGGCGTTCCCGCCTGATAAGTGCCGCGAGGGTAGTGAGATCTTCAATGGCCATTTTTACTTCGTTTGGTCGTCATGTCTGATGTCTCCATGTGAATGTTTCTAAATAGATTCCTTTCACATTTTCACGTTTGGGATACGAGTTGTAAATTAGCATACATTGGCTCTGCGAAATAAACTCTAAAGGAAGAATCAAAGGCCTGATGGACACTGTGATGCATCTGACAATGGCAGAACTGGAAGCGGGACTGGATGAGATCCGCGCTCGCCCAAAAGATGAAGGAGTGGTGGAGCTGATTGTGAGGCGGCCGGAGATTGGTGAGCGCGAAGTCCTGGCGGAAGGTGAACTCAGTTTCATTTGCTCCTTCTTCAGGTAGTGAGCCTTAACCTCGGCGTCGTCCTGAGCGTGGATCGCTTCCTTTCAAAAGGCAGCAACCAGAATCAGACAAAATATACGGGTTCTTATGAATCCGGATTGCCGCATAGCAGACTTCCTTAAGTTGGATATTCTTTTGGTGAGGTGCCGGAAGGATCATAGCGCTACACCGATTCGATAATCAGTTCGCGTCCGAAAGTGAAATTAGGCCGTTTGCGACCCTTCATGTATTTTGCCGCCGTCTGAGAAAGCGCGGTTATCAGAATAGGCAAGGCGATGGTGGCATCGCAATTCACATAAGCGGTGTGCGCGCCGCGCGCCAGCTTGCCATAGATTAATCCTTCATCAAATGAAACGGCGTTGGATCTGCCACCCGGATGCGGCGTATCGGTAGTGATCTGAATCGCATACTTGTGCCCGTGAAGGTGATCTTTGGAAATAAAGGAGGAGACCTCAGTTTGTTGGATGAAGCTCTTGGGTGTGCCACCACCGAGATTAATTACTCCAGTAACCCTCGCGCGTCCGCTAATGTTCATCATATCGAGCACGTCCTGAACGACGTCGAACATGAAGTTGTTCTTCTTCTCAAAACGCGCTGCGGCAATGCCCACGGCAATTCCGCTATCCGCCATGGCCGGGCAGAAAATCGGAACCCGGGCTTTGTAGGCGGAAGTGAGCACGCCGTCTTCCGAAGCAATCTCCGCCAGTTCGCGGCCAATCAGGTGCAGATACTCGCGGGTCGAATAGGGGCGCGATTGGTCTAGTTGATTTGTAAAACCACCCACCCACTCATTAGCCTCGCGATACTCTTCGTCGCTGGCGAGCAAATCCCACATGCGGCTGATCTGGGCCGAGTCTAGTTCGGCGTCGGTCATGGTGGGATGGGCCTGAAAGTGGTAACGGCCCAGGGTCTCATGTAGATCATGAAAGAGAAGCGAACCGGAAAGCACCAGCACATCAACAAACCGATTCTTGATCACGTAGGCGAGAAGGCGACGCATTCCGGCGGGAATAAGCGCTCCGGACCCAGCGACCATGATCGTCGTATTGTCACCAAGCATATCGAGCCAAATGCGGTGAGCTTCAGCAAGTTGGCGGCCGCCAAAGCCGGTGCCTTCCATTTTTTCCAACAGGCCCGCAACTGAGCGATCCCGGTCCACCTGGACCGGACGTGTGGGTGTAATAAGATACTTCGATGCTTTTGGTTTTCGCTGCGTGACCATAAGGTTGTCAACCTCTCAATTGTAAGCTTTCAGGTAGTCATTTACTGATAAATATTTATAAGAAGCCTCGCGTAACACGTCCGGTACTCTTAAAAATCGGTTCAGCGCCGCGCGCGAGGGGGCACGCCGTTTACGGAAAGATACGTGTATGCGTCATAGCGCGACTCGTAGAATTCGGCCAGTTCCGTGACTTCCGCTTCGCTTAGTTCGCCGTCCTTGGCGCGTTGGTTAAGCAGACGGCGGAACCCGTCGTGAAGCAGACTGCGTTCGTAACGCGCGCGCTCGGTGGCCTCGCCCACCGTAGTGCCGCGAATTACTTTCTTGATCAGATAACCGTCTTCATCGATGTAGATATGGGCTTCATGCGGGGCGCCGAAGAGATTGTGATTGTTTCCCATCGCCTCCTGATAGGCGCCAACCAAGAGAAACGCGAGGTAATAGGTTTCACCGGGAACGAGTGAATGGAGTTCGAGCACTTGCTTCACGTCGTGCAAATCCACGAACTTGGCGACAATGCCGTCAGAGTCGCAGGTGATGTCACAGAGAGTCGTATATTCAGTCGGTGGCTTGTTTAGCCAGTGGATCGGGACAATGGGAAAGAGTTGATCCAGCGCCCAGTGGTCCGGAACGGAACGGAACACGGAGAAGTTTGTCAGGTACTTTGCGCACAAGAGCCGCCGGAGATCGTCAAACTCTTCCGAAACATACTTAGCTTGTTGCGCATATTTGTCCGCCCGTTCACAGACGTCCCAGAACAGCACTTCGCCCTTGGCGCGATCTTCGAGAGATACCAGTCCCAGATTGAAGAGAGTAAACAGTTCCTCACGATGCTCGAGCGCGTCGTGGTAGTACTCCCGATAGTTCTTGACGGTTATCGAGCCTCTGAGCTCTCCGAGTTCTGTAACTACCTGCGGATCACCGTCATCAATTTCGATGGGCGTGATGTCTTCAACTATTGTTTCGATTTCGTCCTGGACGTTGGTAACCAGGAGGGCATGATAGGCCGCCAGAAACCTGCCCGACTCTTGAATGATCGTGGGATGGGGAACATTCTCGTCATCACACACCTGTTTGATAGTGTAGATAACGTCATTGGCAAATTCCTGTGCCGTGTAGTTGGCAGACGAGTCAAAGGCGGTTTTAGAGCCGTCGTAGTCCACTGCCATGCCGCCGCCTACGTCGAGAAAATCAATCGGAATCTTCAACTGGTGGACTTTCGCGTAAACGCGCGCGGCCTCTTTCATCGCATTCTTGATGCGTTTGATATCGGTAAGCTGGGACCCGATGTGGAAGTGCAGCAGTTTGAGCATGTCAATGCGGCCGGCTTGCTCAAGACGACGGATAACTTCCAACATCTCCGTGGTAGTCAGGCCAAACTTAGCTGCCTCTCCCCCGGATTTTTCCCAACGCCCGGAGCCTTTAGAGTAAAGCTTGACGCGCATCCCGAGGATTGGCAGACCGCTTTCATACCGCTCAGCAATATTCAGCACGTGATCAAGTTCGTTAAGTTTCTCAATAACGATGACCACGCGTTTGCCGCACCGCGCTCCAGCAAAGGCCAGTTCGATAAACTCTTCGTCTTTAAATCCGTTAAGGACCAGTAAGCTGTCGGGTGTTTGCTCGAGCGCCAGGGCGGCGTAGAGTTCCGCCTTGGAACCGGCCTCCAGGCCAAAGTCGTAACGCGAACCCTCGCGCAAGTATTCTTCAACTACGGATCTCTGCTGGTTGACCTTCATCGGATAAACGCAGAGGTGCGAGCCCTGGTATTCAAACTCGCGGATTGAACGGCTGAATGCGCGTTGCAGTTTTCTGACTTGCGCGGCAACCAATTGAGGAAACCTCAAAAGCACAGGAGCACCAATGCCGCGTTTTGCTAAGTCGTCGATGATTTCTTTGAGATCGGCGGAGCGAGGATCGCCAGCGGCGGGACGGACAACCAGATTCCCCTTGCGATTAACGTCAAAGTACCCAGCGCCCCAGTTTTCGATGCCATAGGTTTCGAGCGTTTGCTCGATTGCCGTCGTCAATTCGCGGTCTCCTGCCTAACCTGCGGAACAACTTGTATGTTATTGATTTCAGTAGCTATAGCGTAGTTACACATCACCGAATCGAGCTATGGGAAATTTCTGGGTTGGAAAGCGTTAGTCGCGCAATGTAACAGAAAACGTTAAGTGGGTCTATAACTTTTTTGTTTCGAGCACTAGTGTTGAAACCACCTAAGTCATTACTGGAAATAACATTTACCCATAGTTCCAGAAGTCTGTTTTCCCCAGAACTTGCAACCGAAACCTTGACATATTAGGCTGCTTAACTATAATGCAAAACTTTTTTGCGCGCCGTCGTTCCATGACGTTCGCTTGTTGCTGCCGCCTGGTTGAGCTTTCAGAATACTTCGCACCATCCGCCACGCTGGGGCGAAGAGCACCTCTGACACTCCCTTTACCTTTCAGGAGAAAAGATGAACCCAAAGACGGTCTTGAAGTATGCCTCTGATCAAGGGGCGAAATTCGTCTCGGTACGATTTACCGACCTGCCAGGCTCCTGGCAACACCTTACTTTTCCCATTGGTCAACTGGGCGAAGATACGTTCGAAGAAGGTTTCGGCTTTGATGCCTCGTCAATTCGCGGTTGGGCCGCAATTCATGAATCTGACATGCTATTAGTTCCCGACGCGTCGCGACATTGGATGGATCCCTTCGCCGAACAGCCGACCATGTGCGTGATCGGAAACGCAGTGGACCCCATCACTAAAGAGGGTTACGCATTCGACCCCCGCTCGGTGGCGGTTCGTGCCGAGAGCTATTTGAAGTTTACCGGGCTGGCAGACATCGCTTACTTCGGACCCGAAGCTGAGTTTTTTGTTTTTGACTCGGTGAAGTTTAATAACGAACCCCACTCCGCCGGTTACTCGATCGATTCGGATGAGGCCCACTGGAATAGCGGGCGCGATGCCAACGAGTTTTCGGGCTCGAATCTCGGTTACCGCATCCGTGCAAAGGAGGGCTATGTGCCCGTTCCACCCACTGATTCTCTCAGCGACCTGCGCTCTGAAATCTCATTGACGCTGGCCGAATGTGGAATAAATGTCGAGTGCCACCACCACGAAGTTGCGACGGCAGGACAGTGTGAGATCGACTTCCGTTATTCTACGATGCTGGGAACCGCCGACAATATTCAGATGTTTAAATATGTAGTTCGTAATACGGCTTACCGGTATGGCAAGGCCGCCACTTTCATGCCCAAGCCACTCTACGGCGACAACGGTTCGGGCATGCACTGCCACCAGTCTTTGTGGAAGGGCGATAAGCCGTTGTTCTCAGGCGATGGATATGCCGGACTTTCCGAGATAGCCCGTTATTATATCGGCGGACTTTTAAAACACGCTGCTGCGGTGGTGGCCTTTGCCGCGCCAACCACCAACAGCTACAAGCGCCTGGTTCCCGGTTTCGAGGCTCCCGTGAATCTCGCGTACTCGGCGCGCAATCGCTCGGCCGCGATCCGCATCCCGATGTTTTCTACCTCACCCAAACTAAAACGGCTGGAATTTCGTCCACCCGATCCGTCATGCAATGCCTACCTGGCATTTTCGGCCATGCTGCTTGCCGGACTCGACGGGGTTCAGAACCGTATCGATCCGGGTGAGCCCTTGGAAAAAGACATTTACGACCTCTCCCCCGAAGAGCTCAAGGATGTACCCACGCTTCCGGGTTCGCTGGACGATGCCCTCAAGGCACTCGAAGCCGATCAAGACTTTCTGCTGAAAGGTGATGTCTTCAGTCCGCAACTAATCGAGAGGTGGATTACCTACAAACGCGAGAAGGAAATCCAACCGCTCAGAATGCGTCCACACCCGCTCGAGTTCGCTATGTATTTCGACATCTAAACTTGGATGTTGACAGATTGCGTCTGTCGAAGTGGTCGTGCCACCGATCTGTCAGAACCGCGAGCGGTAGCGACCGGGTGCGTAGATTCAACCGCATCTGTCAGAACCGCGAGCGGTAGCGACCGGGTGCGTAGATTCAACCGCATCTGTCAGAACCGCGAGCGGT
>JALZJF010000186.1 GCA_030859905.1 Acidobacteriota bacterium | reverse complement strand
ATCGGTTCTAGTGGGAATTCTGGCGCTCTAGCAGTCTGTCGGAAAAAAGCTTCTCCGCGTACTCCGTGCCTCCGTGGTGCATCTTTTCTTAGCAATTTTAACACGGAGACACGGAGATCACGGAGGTTACACAGAGAAATCCGATTTTTCCGACAGACTCCTGGCGGGCTGCTGAAAAACAAATACAAAAACACGCGAGCCGCACCAAATAGATTCCTTATTTTGAGTGCCTTCGGGGTATTTCGTGGATCGTTTTTGCTGCTTCTTTACTTTTTCGGCAGTTTCCTAATGCGGGCTGTCCATTCAGTCCATCGAGTCGTACAGAAGGACCGATTTGAGCTGAGTGGTGGAATCCATTGGCTACCGCAAATGGTTCCGTGCGTTGAGTGGCTCCTGCATGAGGCTGAAGGTAGTCAGTTGGCGAGTGCTTTTGTATCATGCTGGGCATGAAAACACTCTATCCGCCGGTTGAACCTTTTGATACTGGCCGCTTGAAGGTCTCTGACATTCACGAGCTGTACTACGAGCAGTGTGGAAATCCAAAAGGCAAGCCGGTCGTTTTTCTTCACGGTGGGCCGGGTGGCGGTCTCCAGCTTTTCTATCGGCAGTACTTCGACCCGCAGGCTTATCGCTCGGTACTCTTCGATCAACGTGGCTCCGGTAAGAGCACGCCGCACGCCAACCTCGAAGACAACACAACCTGGCACCTGGTCGAAGATATCGAACGTTTGCGCGAACACCTGGGTATCGATCGCTGGCAGGTCTTTGGCGGTTCCTGGGGCAGCACGTTGGCGCTGACGTATGCTGAAACGCATCCTGAACGGGTTACCGAGTTAGTGCTGCGGGGAATATTTCTCTGTCGCCCGCGAGAGATTCGCTGGTTCTATCAGGAAGGCGAAGGCGCGAGCGCCATTTTCCCGGACACCTGGGAAGAATATGTGCGCGTTATCCCCGAATCTGAACGCGGCGATATGCTGCACGCGTATCACAAGCGGTTAATGAGCGACGATGAGGCGGTCCGTCTTGAAGCAGCCCGAGCCTGGTCAATCTGGGAAGGCAGCACGTCCAAACTATTCCCCGATCCAATCCTGGTAGAACATTACGCGGAACCGCACACAGCCCTCGCCCTGGCCAGGATCGAGTGTCATTACTTCGTCAACAACATCTTCTTCGAAACCGATAACTACCTGATCGACAACGTCGACAAGATTCGACACATTCCCGCCGTGATCGTACAGGGTCGCTACGATATCGTCTGCCCCATCATGAGCGCGTGGGATCTCCACCGTGCCTGGCCGGAAGCCGACCTCAAGATCATCCCCGATGCCGGACACTCAGTTACCGAACCCGGCATCATCGACGCTCTGGTTGAGGCTACTGACCGCTTTCGAAATATGTAGTTAGTCTGGTGACCCTGGCGATGCAAACATTGTAGGGGCGGCACTCCGTGGCCGCCCGTCGTTTCCGCCACTCACTTCTATCGAGAACCCGAAATCACCGCGACTTGGGGCGCCCACGGAGGGACGCCCCTACAATCTTTTCATTCCAGAGTCATCAGCCAGATGTCGGCTTCGGCGGCGACAAAAGTAAAGTAGAGCGTCTTGTTGTCAGGCGAGAGGCTGGGACTGCCGATGTCCACGTCTTGATCGGTAACGGTCAAGACGGGTTCATATTTCCTGGTAGCAGTATCAAACAGAAATATTTTTCCCTGGCTGACAAACAGCAGGCGTCTATTGTCGTTGAGCCACACCGGCCAGTCGCCGAAATCGGTAAACCAGTCGTACTTCTTCGACTCCAGTTCATAAACTCCGATTCCTGAGTGAATGCCGCTGGGCAGGTGCTTGATGCCAGCCAGACTTTTCCCATTGGGAGACCATGACCAGCCTTCAAAAGAGAGACTGGAGTCACTAAGCGGAGACAGATACTCGAGCTTCTGCTCGGACCAGGATTCGCCTGGCTCGAAGATAATGCACTCGTTCCTGGGTGCATGAATGGAGTAGGCGATGCGTTTGCCGTCTGGGGACCAGGGAGAGTAATGAGCTCCCGGACTTTCGTGATCACGTGTGAGCTGCTGAAGCCCGCTCCCGTCGCGGTTGATAATCCAAAGCTCATAGTTCCCACTGCGGCGGGAACTGAAGGCGATACGATTGCCATCCGGCGACCAGCGCGGCCAGAAGTGCCTGAAAGCGTCGTCCGTGAGGTCCCGCAGCTCGGAGCCGTCTGTGCGCATGATGAAGATGTGACGTTGGTTTCCCATCGAGTAACAGGTCAGCCATTCGCCGTCCGGAGACGCGTCGGGAAACCAAAGCTGCATCGAGCCTCGGGTTATTGAGCTCGGCTCGTTGGTGGCCTTTCCGCTAGAGGGATCGAATGAGATTTTTCTCAGGTTTCTGATCTCGTCCTGGGCTATGTAAGCCAGCTTCCGTACGTCGCGAGCAAAACTGAGTTGCAGTGCTGAAGTGGCCGCGCCGATGGTGGTGACAGCTTCCGGGGGGCCGGAAACCGCTCCGGACTTTTCGTCAATTGCCACACGCCAGATGTTTACGCTGCCCCCTCGGTTACTGGAGAAGTACAGAAACTTTCCATCGGGAGACCACACCGGATTGGAATCTGTGGTGGCGCCGTCGGTGACCGCAACGGCGTTACCGCCATCAGCAGGTATGATCCAGATGCTGTCGCGCTGTCCAATTTTGCTGGGGCGGCTCCAGTAGACGATGCGCTGCTGGTTGGGAGAATAATGCGGTTGTAGCGCATCACCTTCACTGATCATTCGCCGCTGGCCGTTTTTAACGTCGATCTTCCAAAGCTGACTCTTCGTGGGCCGGGTTGAAGGTTGAGGTATCTTTTCCGTGCCCACCAGGATCTGGGCGCCATCCGGGGACCATGAGGGGCTATAACCGAAATCGGAAACGCGGGTAATCGACTCGCCAGTGGCGCCCATTAGATAGATGCCTCCGCCGTCCCGCTCCGATCGAAAAGCAATACGCTCTCCGTCTGGCGAAAAAGCAGGTTGGGAATCGTCCTCAGAAGAATTCTGCGTAAGATTGATTGGGTTTGTCCCTCCCACACGTTGAACGTAGATATCCCAGTTTCCGGAGGTGCGACTTGCGTAAGCCAATGATTTACCGTCGGGTGATAACGAGGGGAAAAACTCAGGGCCAGGTTGATATGTAAGCTGCGTGAAGCTCGGGGTTCTCGGCGCAACATCTTTAATGCCTGGATTGGATCGCCGCAGCAACAGATAGCCTACACTCGCCAGCACCGCAATCGTACTCAGCGCCACAACGATTGTTGCTTGTCGAGTGGTCCACCATGGTCGAGATAGCGTGGAGTGAGCCGGTACCTCGGCCGGTCGCTCACTCGCGTTCGCCGTACCTTCCCTTTGGGGGGTAGTTTCACTGCTTGCGGCTCCCCGGGATTGAGCCTTTACATGGCTGGTTTGATAAGAGCCTGAGCCTGCACGACGCGCAAGGTCGCTGCTTCTTTGTCCACTATCTGAATGATCCAGGTCCTCCACAAACTCGAGCCTGCGTTTCAGATTTCTTAAATCAGTCAGCAGCTCTTTGGTGGTCTGATACCGCTCGTCGCGGTCCTTTCGCAGCGTCTTCTCCACTATCCATTCCAGTTCGGGAGAGAGGTCCGGCGCGTATCTCGCCAGACTAATAAGCTTCTTATCGAGTATGGCCGCAATCACGTCGCTGCTGGTGCTCCCCTCGAACGGCACGCGACCGCCCACCATTTCGTAGAGCACAACCCCGAGGCTCCAGATGTCTGTGCGCGCATCTACCGGCAGTCCGCGCGCCTGTTCGGGCGACATGTAATGAGCCGTGCCCATCACCGTGCCCTGTTCAGTCTTTACGAGGGTCATTGCTTCTGCTGCGCCGGACTTTTGATCAGTCAACTTTGCCAGGCCGAAGTCCAAAACCTTGATGATGCCGTCCTCCCGAAGCATTAAGTTCTCCGGCTTTAAGTCGCGATGGACAATGCCGGCAGCATGGGCTGCGGCCAGAGCTGAGGCGATGTGTGACGCGATGCGGAGCGCTTCGGGCATACCCATCTGCGCCTTTGCCATCCTTTGGCGCAACGTTTCGCCCTCAATGAACTCCGTGACAATAAAATGTCGGGTGTCTATTTCTCCAATCTCGTGAATGGTAAGGATGTTGGGATGATTAAGGGCAGATGCCGCGCGCGCTTCTTGTTGGAAGCGGCGCAGCCGCTCGGAGTCTCTTGTGAAATGGGTGGTGAGAATCTTGAGCGCTACCTTGCGTCTCAGACGAGTGTCTTCCGCCAGGTAAACCTCTCCCATGCCACCAGCTCCGAGCAGGGAAATGACCTGATAATGACCCAGAGATTGTCCCGCCAACGAGTCCGTTTTGTCCCCCAGAGAGTCAGCCATTAATTCATAAGCAGGCGACTCGATAAAATCGCTTGCCTGTTCGTGAGCGCTGATTAAAGACTCAACTTGATGCCGCAAAGCTTCGTCGTTGGCGCAGACCGTCGCCAGAAAGGCCTCGCGCTCAACCGGATCGCGCTCGAGTACGGAGTGCAACAGAGACTTGATATGCTGCCAGCGTTCCGGTGTCATGGACACTCATCTCTTATGCAACCGGTGATAGAGCCAAGCTTTAGCTGTTGTCCACTCACGTTTGATGGTCGCGGGCGAGAGACCGAGAACCTCAGCCGTTTCTTGAATAGTCAACCCTCCAAAGAAACGCAGCTCAACGATCCGACTCTGTTTGGGATCAATCTCGGCGAGGACCACCAACGCTTCATCGAGGGCCACCACCTCGCCGGCTCTCTCCTGAGAAACAATCATTCCTTCGTCGAGGGCGATCTTTGTTGCGCCACCACCGCGCTTGGCATAAGCGAGGCCGCGCGCGTGATCAACCAGAATGTTCCTCATGGACTGCGCCGCAATGGCAAAGAAATGAGCCCGATTCTGCCAGTGAACGCCCTTCCGATTAACCAGCCGGAGATAAGCTTCGTTGACCAAGGCCGTGGTTTGCAGTGTGTGGCCGGCACGTTCGCGACTCATGTAGTGATGAGCCAGCCTGCGCAATTCCTCGTGAATCAGCGGCAATAGTTTATCGAGGGCTGCCTTGTCGCCATTACTCCACTCGATGAGTAGCTGGGTGACCTCATGCGTTTGGGGTTGAGTCATGACCAAACCAATATTAGTCATTGAAGGCCGCGAATTGGAACTGGTTCGATCTGAGTCCGAAAGTTCAGAGTTTATCAACCTTTAGGTTGCGACGTAGCGATTCGTGCTTGTCAGAACGGGGAGCGGTAGCGACCCGGTGGTAGTCAGAACAACGAGCGGTAGCGACCCGGTCTCAACGGAGCATACAACCCTGTCGCTACCGCTCGCGGTTCTGACAGAGCAAGTTTCGGACAAGCTAAAGCTTAAGGGACTCTAAACTGACCCAGCATCCACAAATTCTACCACCTTTTGGCAACCCCCCAACTAGGCTTGAAGAAAACCTAAATCGTTTGAGCTGTTTGCGGCTGGATTCTCGCTTAAGGGGCTGAAGGCGACAAGAACCGTTTCCAAAATCCGAGGCGCATGTCAACGCCCGTGAAGAAACGACCACCACAGCTATGAACCAGAGGAAAGATAACAAAGAACAGCCGACGAGGAGAAAGCCATGAAACGAAAAATCTACTTCTCTCTTTTGATTAGCATCCTGGCGGGATTAGTAGCAATTGACCGAGGAGCCACCGCTGCCCGGAATAATGATGATGACGACGAAGACGATGGCGGCTACGAGGTCTGGGTTATCGACCCGTCAAACACCAGGGATGAGGACGGCAACGGCACGCTGGATAGCGGCGGCACGCTCTATATCTATCAGGGCGACGATTTGTCAGGCAAGCATGCCGCTTCGGCTGTACCCGAGGTGGTTGACCTGGGCGGCGCGGCCCGCGATCTGTGCCTGGCCCAAACGGGTACTGCGCCCACGCGGCCTCACATGTTCTTCTTTAACGCAGGGCGTACTCACGCCGCCATTGCGTTCGTCGCCACTGGCCACGTACTCTTTATGAATACGGCGACAAGGACACCGGTCCAATGTGTGGATGTCGGACTGCAAGCTCACGCGGCCGTGCCCTCTAACGATCAAACGTTCGTTGTGGTGGCAAATCAGAACGGCAGACTCCTGCAGCGCATTAACACAGACTATGCGACCAACACCTTCACGCTGGACAACGCGGCAACACTTGATTTAGCGACATGCACCACTCCCAGTGGCGCGCCATGTCAAGACCCTGTGCTGCGGCCAAGTAACCGGCCTATCTGCCCTGTCATCGATGAGAGCGATAACTTTACTTTCGTCACGCTGGCCGGAGGCGGGCTATTCGTCGTGAACAGCAGAAACACACCGATGTCGATCATTGGTGAGTACGACAAGGACACGGTGCATCCCGAAGGCTGCGGCGGAGTTCAAGCCAATGGTCGTATGTACATCAATTCTGGAGGCCCGCTCGAATCAGACCTTTACTCCTTCCCCTTAAGCGGCTACACGGGCACGAATCCGCCCAACACGCCAGCGCCAACGGTTGTTTACACACACGACGGCGCCAACTCAGATTCGCACGGCACAACCAAGACCAAGCACGAGCGCTACGTATGGGTAGCTGAGCGCTTTGGCAACAACATCACCGTCGTTGATACGGGCAGCAACTCAGTTGTGAACCAGTTCAGTCTGGTCGGTCCGGTGAGCAATGATCCGGCACCCGACCTGATGGATATTTCGCCTAGCGGCAATCGCGTCTTCATGGCGCTGCGTGGACCAAATCCGCTAACGGCCAATAACCCGGCCTTCAACAACGCCGCCGGAAGCACGCCGGGCGTGGGCATTATCCGTGTTCAGCAGGGCGGTAGAAGAGGCACGTTCTTTGCCCGTGTTCCCATAAGCCACATCGTGGGCGGCGTCGAACGTGCCGATCCTCATGGCCTGAGAGTCCTGATGAAATAAAAGCCATCCGCAGATAACGCAGATAACGCAGATTCAGTCATTCAGCAGGCTGACTCAGTTCTTTTGGTTCTGTCGAATCTGCGGAATCTGCGGATTTTCTATAACTGAGAAAGCGATGATCTCTCACCGGAAGTGAGCTTGTCACGCGCCACCAGGCGGAAGGAGTAAGACATGACCAACTACGTGTTCATTGAATCAAGAGATCCGTTTGAATCGCGCGATACGCAGTTTGTCGAAGAAACAGCAACCGCTCTCAAGCAGCGAGGGCATGAGGTGACGGTGTTTCTCGTGCAGAACGGCGTCCTCGCATCGCGTCGGAACGTACGCGACTCTGCTCTCTCTCGTATGGCCAAGGCGGGAATCAATCTCCTGGCCGACGATTTCTCCCTGTGCGAGAGAGGCATTCAACCAGCAGAGTTACAACCAGGCGTTCAACGATCTGGTATTGAGCAATTGGTGGACGCTTTGGTTCAGGAAAACACTAAGGCCATCTGGCATTAGAGGTAGGCGATGAGTGAGAAGAGATTGACGTTGGCGTTGATGAATCCCCCATACGAGTCAGCAAATTCGACGACTGCGTTCAGGATCATTTCAGCCGCGTTGAAGCAGGGGATTCTCGTCAATGTGTTTGCCTATGAAGGCGCAGTCTGTCTGGCTTCGAAAGACCAAGCGCCGCACGCCAACCCGGTCAAAGGCACAACGGTTGAAGAGGAAGAACATCCCACGACTAGAGCGTTCGTTAGTTCACTTCTCGAAATGGGTAAAGGCAATCCGCTGCTGACATGGGTTAACTGCGGGTTGTGCGTTGATGAGCGCGGCGCAAATAACGCAGTCGAAGGAGTGAAGCGGGGTAGTCCCGCAGATTTCCTGAAGATGGCTCAAGAGTCTACAAACACACTTGTGATTCCCACGAAATGATCACCTTGCTCTGTCAGAACCGCGAGCGGTAACGACAGGGTTGTCTGCTCCCTTTGCGACGCCGCGATATGTGCTTGTTGCGACCGGGTCGCTACCGCTCGCCGTTCTGACAACCACCAGGTCGCTACCGCTCGCCGTTCTGACAAGCACCGGGTCGCTACCGCTCGCCGTTCTGACAAGCACCGGGTCGCTACCGCTCGCCGTTCTGACAAGCACGAACAAACCTAGTACTCAACCGAGGAGGACCATGAAGATTCTAAACGTAGTGGAAACAGCATATCGCGCCACCCTCGAAGAGCAGGACGACACGATCCTTTGGCTCAGTGGGGCCTTGAAGAATTCCGGCGCTGACTTGGCCGTCCTGCTGCGCGGCAATGCCGTGAACTATCTGGTGCAGCAGGAATGTCCCGCGCTGATCATTGGCAACGCGCGCATAAATCATCCCGCCCGGCCAGCGGAGGACATCGGGAAGCTCCAGCAGAAGGGAGGCAAGGTCTTTGCCGTACGCGACGATCTGGAAGAGCGGGGGATCAACCCTGAAAGCTGCATCGACGGAGTCCAGATGATTTCTGGAAAGGACATCGCCGGTTTGCTGGAAGGTTACGACCAGGTCTGGCACTGGTAAGGCGCCAAGGTGAGAAGATGCAGGTTGGGAAGTTTACAGGTTGGGAAGGGGGCAAGGCTTTGCGCGCCCCCGCTCAAGATGCCAAGCCACTCAACCTATGAGGAAGGAATCAGTTGAGTTAGTTGGACGAATGTTGTATGGCACGCTGTCCTGAGCGGGGGCGCGCAAAGCCTTGCCCCCTTCCCAACCTGCAAATTTCCTCACTTGCAAATTCCAGGTAGATTGAAGAGCATTGTGGAATTCTTCGACAATGAGACGTGCGAGCGTTGCCTTTTCTTTGAGGGAAAGCGCTCTGGCCTGCTTTTTTGCTCGTCGAAAGAGGCGCTCATGCAGGCGATTAGGACCGGAGGGTGGTTCGAAACCCACGCTTCGATTCGTACCGGGAGAAGGACTCGGGATCGCTCAAAAAGCCTCCGAAAGGCTCAGGGTCGCAGGCGAATGTTTTTGACACCCTCTGAGCGGCTCGCGTAATATCAGCCTCAGGATGAACGGGCGAGTTTTAGTGCTGAATGCTTCCTTTGAGCCAATCAACGTGTGCACCGAACGGCGCGCCGTGGTGATGATCTTTAAGGGTGTAGCTCGCGTCGAGGAGCATAATGGTCACATGCTTCATTCGGCGAGGCTGGCGATCCACGCTCCTGCGGTCATCCGGTTAACAGAATACATTCACATTCCCTTTGAGAGGCGATCACTCTCGCGCAAGAACATCCTGCTGCGCGATCACTCAACCTGTCAGTACTGCGGCAGACCGTATACCCCCTCAGAACTGACACTGGACCATGTGCTGCCGCGCTCGCGTGGAGGGGAATCGGCGTGGGACAATCTGGTTGCGTGCTGCAAACGCTGCAACCACCGCAAGGGAAACCGAACGCCTGAGGAGTCAGGAATGCACTTACTGCGCAGGCCGCGGGGTTTCTCTCTACATGTTAATCGGCAGATCATGCGCTACCTTGGTCGCGCCGACGAGACGTGGAGGAAATATCTCTTCTACGAATCCAACAACGGTGAGTGAGGCCGCGAAGATAGCGGCGGTTTACCAACTGAAATAGAGGCAATATGATTCAAACACTACTGGCAATCGGCGGACTCGGAACTACTGAGCTGGTCGTAATCGCGGTCGTTATCTTTCTTCTTTTCGGCGCCACCAGGCTTCCCCAGTTGGCAAAGGCCCTGGGTCAGAGCAAGCGCGCTTTTAAAGACGGTTTGGACGAAGGAGAAGAAGAAGCAAGAAAAGAGACTAAGGAGAAGGTTTGATTAATGGCTACGACCTTTGCGACCGGTTAGTACAGTGGCCTTTACCGAAAGCGTAAACTCCGCGTCGTGCCGGTCGTTATTTACTACCCCCGGGATGGCCTGCCGAACACCCTCCCGAGACTGTTCAGGGATGAATTCCAGCCAGCGATTCAGCAGGAAATCAGAAATCAATGGTGAGTTGAGAAATCGCTCTCCCGAGTCGAAATTGAACTCTTCGATGCGCGACCGGGACGCTACTTCTTCGAGTCCCTCGTGCTCGGCCAATTCTTCCAGCTCAGAAACGGTTAGTAGTTCAGTGATGAGCCCTTCAACGTTTGATTCGTGGCCCCGCAGACCGCAATCGTGGAGCACCTCCCAGTAAAGAGAAAAGAACTCACTGAAACTACCGGCGGTAGCAAGACTGAGCGCCACAGTCGTGCCAGGCTTCGCCACCCGCACCATTTCCGCAAGCATCGGCGATATCCGCGGTAGAGCCACCATTGAACCGTCGCCTATCACGAAGTCGAATTGGTTGTCTTCCAATTCCAACCGGTCCAGCTTACCTTGGCGAAGCTCTGCCGCATCTTCCGCTGCCGAGGCTTTAGCGCGCGCCAACTCCAGATATTCCTTATTCTCCTCAATACAGAGGAATTTGAGCGCTGCTGTCCGTTCCTGAAGTGCAATTGCATGGCCACCTGTTCCTGACCCTAAATAGAGCGCGCGACCTTTGTGAGGAAGTTTGATGTGCTCGTCGATCAACTGGGCGAATCTCTCACCCCAGTCTGTCGCGACAAACAGGTCGTGCAGAAACGCAAGCTCTTTGTCTGTTTTGTGTGTACTCATTCCCCTTCGTAGTATTTATGTCCACGCAAATTTTCAGGCAGACACTGCATTTCTTTTTCGGCCCCAGGGTCACTATGAACATAGCGGTAACCTTCGCCATATCCGGCATGCTTCATTAAAGGCGTCACCGCATTGCGCAGGTGCAGGGGTACCGGTTCCCGGGCGGTTTGTACAGCGTCTGAAACTGCAGCGTGATACGCGCGCTTTATCGCATTGGACTTCGGAGCATTAGCCAGATAGATGGTCGCCTGCGATAGGGGGAACAAGCCCTCAGGCAGACCGATAAGTTGGACAATCTCCGCCGCTGCGGAAGCCTGCACCATCGCGTGTGGATCAGCGAGCCCAATATCTTCGGACGCCAGAATGCACAAGCGGCGCGCAATAAACACCGGATCGGCTCCGCCCTCAATCAACCGCGCCAGCCAGTAGAGAGAAGCGTTAACATCGGAGTTACGCAGCGATTTTATTAGTGCCGAGGCAAGGTTGTAGTGCTCTTCGCCGCCTTTGTCGTAAGCGTACTGCGCGCGCCCCAACGCTTCAATAACAATCTGCTCTGTAATCCTGCGCACGCCGTTTTGGTCCGGTGGCGTAGATTCGACCGCGGCTTCGAGGGCGGCTAGCGCCACGCGGGCATCTCCGCCGGCCGAGTGAGCGATTCTCTGAATCAGTTCATCAGACAGTTCTGTCTCAAGATGGGCCAGGCCGCGTTTCTCGTCCCGAAGCGCGCGCTGCAGGATTACTGCTACCTCCTCCTCTGTGAGTTGGTTGAGCACCAGAACGCGCGAACGTGACAATAGGGCGCCTGTTACTTCGAAGGAAGGATTTTCGGTAGTGGCGCCAATCATGGTAATGGCGCCATTTTCCACCGCGTGCAGGAGCGCATCTTGCTGACTCTTGTTGAAGCGATGAATCTCGTCGATGAAAAGTATGGTTCGATTTCCAAACCTGCGTTCGTTCCGGGCGTCCGCAATAGCCTGTCGAAGATCTTTAACTCCGGAGAAAACTGCCGACAGCGCTATGAAACGGGCTCGGGCCTTCTGCGCAAGCAATCGGGCCAGGGTGGTTTTCCCGGTGCCGGGCGCTCCCCAGAGAATCAACGACGGTAAATTTCCCGCTCCCTCGATTAACCTTCGCAGAATCCGACCCTCGCCAATGAGATGGCTCTGACCCACAAACTCGTCGAGAGATTGCGGGCGCATTCGCTCCGCCAAGGGAGCAAATGCGCCCTCCGCCGTCCCCTTGGGCTCCGGGTCTAATTCACCGAAAAGATCTCCGCTGGCCGGACCATTCATGGTTAACAATCTTCTCTGCGTATCGCGCAAGCCAATAGCACTCGGCTGACCGCGGAGATCTAGAGGACATCCGAATATTCGCTTCCCATGAAGCTTAGCATAAATCCGGAAAGCTTCCTTTTCGGGATCATAGTAAGAAATCTTCAAGGGAACGCCCGCCAGTTTATCTTCGTATACCCAGGCGAGCGCGGGAGACCGGGCCAATTTGAGCAGAGCAGGATTAGAGTAAACGGACTGGAGAACAGATTATGAGAGAAGCGCAGGATGTTTTAAGAGTCGTCGGTGTAATACTTTTGGGATTGTTTGTTCTGGTGGTTGGCGTACCCCTTGTTTTGACGGCGGCTGGAATTACCTTGGGTATCCTGGGCTTTCTTTTAGGGCTCGCAGTAGCGCTCATCAAACTCGCTGTGGTAGTCGCCATTGGATATCTAATACTCGTTGGTATTCGCGCTCTGCTACGCTGACTCCTTTCTTGGCGAGACTTTCCAACTTACAAACCTCACTGGCGAAGGTCTAGACCTGACAGATCCAAAAGAACGATCCACGAAATACCACGAAAGATCACTAACAACATTTTCGTGTTCGTTTGTGTGGTTTTGCGGATCGTTTGTTTCACTAAACCACCTCAAGATTAGGACACCACCCAGGCAAAAAGATCGTTTAAAAGAGATCTTCTCGGAAGAACACTGAAAATGACACCGGAACAGAACACGATCGAGGGGAGCTTGAGGCCAGACAATCCTGAATCGGGCCTCGCGAAGCAGTTAGACATTAAAGCGAAAATTGACCACATCCCCTTCTTGCATCAGGTAGTCTTTTCCTTCGAGTCGCGTGAGCCCCTGTTCACGCGCGGTTGTGTTTGAGCCGGCGCGAACCAGATCGGCATAGCTAACTATTTCAGCGCGGATGAAACCCCGTTCAATGTCCGAGTGAATCACGCCTGCCGCCTGCTGCGCTCGAGTGTTTTGCGGAATCGTCCAGGCACGAACTTCCTTTTCGCCTGCAGTGAGAAACGACATCAAACCAAGCTGGTGATAAGCGTTTTTAATCAAGCGATCGACGCCGCTACTGGTTACACCAACACTCTTGAGATAATCACGACGCTCTTCTTCCGACAAGGAAACTAGCTCTGCTTCCAACTGAGCGCAGATAACCAAACACTCAGCAACTTCTTGTGCGGCGATCTCACGCACGGCCCGTACGCCGGCGTGCTCTTCCGGATTTGCCAGCGTTGCTTCGTCAACGTTCGCCGCATAGATCGTCGGTTTCATTGTCAGAAAGAAGAAGCCTCGAGCGACCCCGCCTTCGTCGTCGGTAAGCGAAACCGTTCGCGCGGACTTGCCCTCTTCGAGCAGGGGCTGAATCTTGTCCAAAACTGCTAATTCTGCGCGGGCGGTTTTGTCGCGGCCCTTTACGTTCTTTAGCGCTTTATCGCGGCGGCGCTCGGCGGTCGCCAGATCTGCGAGGGCGAGTTCTATTTGAATCGTCTCAATGTCACGTTGCGGATCGATGGAACCCTCAACGTGAATAACACCTTCGTCTGCAAAGCAACGCACTACCTGGACCACCGTATCAGTCTCGCGTATGTTGGCGAGAAACTGGTTTCCCAGTCCCTCCCCCTTGGAGGCTCCCCGCACCAGCCCGGCTATATCCAGAAATTCCACCGTCGCCGGTACGATGACGGAGGTCTTCACCAACTTTGCTAAGGGCTCCAACCGTTCGTCAGGAACCGGCACAACGCCGACGTTAGGTTCAATGGTCGCGAATGGATAGTTTGCCGCTAGCGCAGTTGTCTGTGCGGTCAGGGCATTAAAAAGCGTAGATTTACCTACGTTGGGCAAGCCAACGATGCCTGCTCGGAGCATCGAGTTATCCTCTTCTTAGATGAACTCAACGATAACATGCAGTGACCGACACTGCGACTATCCACAAGCTTCGCGTATAATTCCGCGCCGGCAGATCGACAGCTCGAAGACAAATTGAGAAAAGGAATCGGGCGCAACCAACCTGCACTACTTCGGAAGTACACTGTCCAGACCGACTCATGATTATTTCGCTCGTGCTTGCGTTGTTCGTCACCGCCAGCGGCACGATTGCCACTTACCTCTACGACGAAGCTGCGTCCTTTGCTTCTCGACTCTGCGCCGGCGCCTGCATCGGTCTGGCGGCGCTAGGATTGGTCGGCTTTGTGATCGCCTCGTTCCTGGGACTGACGCCAATTGCCATTGCACTCACAGCGGTGGTTCTGGCAATTCCATTTGTAACGCTGCGGGATGCGCCGCGCTGGCGAGTGGTACAGGAGGACTGGTCCGCCGCCTGGCAAAGCATCAGGCGCTCATTGCTTCACCCTAGTAAGGCGCCGTTCGGCTATATTCTTTTTTACACTGTGATCTCAGTAGTTCTCTGGCGAGTATTCAGCCGCGCAATGATCGAAGTGCCGGATGGGATCTTCACCGGAGTGCTAAACAACTTCGGCGACCTGCCCTTCCACTTGAGCGTCATCACCAGCTTCGCTTATGGAAATAATTTTCCACCTGAAGACCCCACTTATGCCGGCGTGCGCTTTACTTATCCTTTTCTCACCGACTTTGTGTCCGCAATCTTCGTGCGCTGTGGGGCAGATCTGCGCCAATCAATGTTCATTGAGAATTTCATCCTGGGAGTCTCATTCGTGGGGTTGGTGCACCGCTGGGCCCTCGAGATGGCGCGAGATCGACTTGCTGCCTTGATAACGCCACTACTTGTGATTCTAAACGGGGGTTTTGGTTGGGTGCTCTTGTGGGAACCAGCGAAGCAATACGATCAGGGCCTCTCGGCGATGCTCAAGAGTCTTCCCAACTCTCTCACTATTATCCCAAATACAACCTGGCGTTGGGGCAACGCGATATCCACGTTGCTGGTTCCGCAGCGAGGCATGCTGCTCGGGTTACCGCTCGCTGTCATAGTGTTTACGCTATGGTGGGTGTCTGCGGAAAAGCCGGGGGAAAGGGCGAAAGGGGAAGAGAGGAAAGGGAAGAGGCGCAACAGAAAAACGAGGAGAGAGAAAACGGAAGCAGTGGCTAGAGTTTCCGCACAACCACTTTTCCCCCTGTTCCCCCTTTTCCCTTTTCCCCCGTCCGAGAAGCGCATGATAGCCGCGGGCATCATCGCTGGCTTGTTGCCTCTCGTTCACGCTCATAGTTTTATAGTGGTGATGGCGGTGGGAGGGTGTATCGCACTGGTCCAACGACGTTGGCGGGACTGGATACAGTTCTTTCTTGCGGCTTCGCTGGTTGCTATTCCCCAACTTTGGTGGTCGACACATAACAGCTCGGTTGACGCCGCCACTTTCTTTGATTGGCAGGTCGGCTGGGATCGCGGCCAAGATAATCCTGTCTGGTTCTGGTTAAAGAACACCGGCCTTTTCATTCCGTTGATCCTGGCGGCGATTCTCTGGCTGGGCAAAAAACGTCTCGTGTCGCGACGACTGCTCCTTTTCTACTTGCCTTTCACTCTTTGTTTCATTGTGCCAAATCTGGTCAAGATGGCCCCGTGGGTGTGGGACAATATCAAAATTCTCTTTTATTGGTGGTTGGCCTCCGCGCCGATAGTGGCCCTGCTGCTGGCGCGTCTTTGGCATCAGCGCGGTGTGCGCCGCATACTTGCCGTAGTGCTATTTGTTTGTGTAACGCTCGCGGGAAGCGTCGACGTTGCTACGATCGTTTTCAGCTCCGCGAAGTATCAGGTGTTTGATCATCCGGGAATTCAGTTCGCGGAAATCGTCAAACGTGAGACTGAGCCGCGGGCCAGAATTATTCATGCTCCAGTACACAATCACCCAATGTTTCTGACCGGAAGATCATCCTTAATGGGTTATCCCGGGCACATCTGGACGCATGGTCTTGAATACCGCGAACGTGAAGACGAGATCAAGCGGCTTTACTCGGGTAGGCCAGACGCGGGCGGACTGTTGTCGAAATATGACATTGAGTACGCGATCCTGGGCCCGCATGAACGCTACCTGGGCAACGTAAACGACCAGTTCTTTTCGCGCTTCACGAAAGTAGGAGAAGCAGGTGGGTACCGCCTCTACAAAATCGCACAACCGTAAGAAGAATCGTCGATCCGAGATTGCGCCGCCGAAGATGACACTCCCGCAGGTTTCCAGTTCGCCTCAGGCGCGCGATCTTTCAGATAGGACCTGGCTCATTTGCGGCCTCTTCATCATGGCTGGAGCGGCGATTCTCCGTTTGTATGATCTCAGTCTGGTGCCCTTTCATCACGACGAGGGAGTGAATGGAAACTTTCTTGTTAGGCTGGTGCGTGAAGGCTTTTACCATTATGATCCAGCGAACTATCACGGTCCAACTCTCTATTACTTTTCCGCCGTAATCCCCTGGATCTTAAGATTTCTTTTTGGTGAGTCAGCTCAAAACAACTACGGGCTAAACACTGTGAGTGTGAGGCTCGTACCTGCGCTATTTGGGCTGGGGACCATCTGGCTTGTGCTCCTCATGCGCCGGCGCATGGGCAAGGTCGGCGCGCTTTGCGCTGCGGCATTGATAGCTTTTTCGCCCGGGGCTGTTTATCTCTCGCGCTACTTCATTCACGAAACACTGTTCGTTTTCTTCACCCTCGGAATCGTTGTGGCTGGTTTGAAATATTTTGAAGTCGGCAACCCTGTATACCTGGTGCTAGCATCGGTGTCGGCGGCGCTTCTGTTTGCAACCAAGGAGACAGCCGTAATTTCGGCTGCAGTATTGGCAATTGCTTTAGCAACCACACATCTTTACGGGTGGCTAAGGAACAGCTTCTTTCGTGAGAATCGGAGAGACCGCAAACAGGGGAGGTCGGAAAGCGGAAGAAAAACCAGCCCGCATACCAGGGCGCCGGAGAGACTGGGCGGGAGGCGGAAATTAGCTCTCTTGGGTCTGATTGCGATTATTATATTCGTCGGAGTGAACGTCTTCTTCTACTCGTCGCCCAGGTCACCTTTCACGTCCTCGCCTTCCTTTTTCACCAACTACCCAAAGGGCGTTTACGATGCCGTGAAGACTTTTGAGTTCTGGACCAAGACGGGAAAGGAAATGCACGTTCACCCAATCCCGACTTACGTCTGGTGGTTGTTGCAACAGGAACCGCCGCTTATATTTTTCGGAACTATCGGAGCAGCGCTCATCGTTTGGAGACCTCGCAATGGCTTTGCGTTATTTTCAGCTTTGTGGGCGTTCGGCTTGCTGGCTGCCTATTCACTCATTCGCTACAAAACTCCGTGGCTGCTTTTGAATTTTGTGGTTCCCCTCGCGCTGATTAGCGGCTACGCGCTTCAATTCCTTTATGATTGGGGGATGGGCGGGATTCGTCTGATCATCGCTATCATGCTCCCGGCAGTCGCGATCAGCGGATACAAGACAGTCGATCTAAATTTTTTTAACTTCGATAACGATGCTCAGTCTTATGTCTACGTTTATGCTCACACTCGACGAGAGATGTTGGCGATGGTCGATGAGATTGAAAGAGTCGCCCAACGGACGAAGCGGGGAACTAAGACTGGGCTCACTATCGTTTCATCAGACTATTGGCCATTGCCATGGTATCTGCGCGACTACACGGGAGTGGGTTACCACGGTCGAATGACCTCCTCAAGCGAACCAGTGATTGTAGCTTCGGAGAGTCAGGGAGCAGAGGTTCAGGCGAATTTCGGCGATAGTTATCAACAGGTACATTCCGGCTTTAACTCGGCCGGCAGTTATCCCCTCCGTCCAGGCGTGAATCTGCTTCTGTATGTCAGGCGTGATGCGCTTAAGCAGCTTTAACCTTGCTGGTGACTTCATTAAAGTTAGCTGACTTCAAGTTTTGGTTGACATTCTAAGCAGCTCCAACTTATATTGGCACACCCGTAAGTTGCCTCAGAGGCTTAATTTAGACGCCCGGCGGGCCAGCACAAGCAAGCATGTTCAAACTCCAACGGTTAGAGATCACCGGCTTCAAATCCTTCGCGGACTATACAGAAATTCTCTTCACCGGGGACGGCATTACCGCAGTTGTCGGGCCTAACGGCTGCGGCAAAAGTAACGTTGCCGACGCCATTGCGTGGGTTTTGGGGGAACAACGCGTCAAACACCTGCGTGGCGCAGAAATGAAAGACGTGATTTTTCAGGGCTCGCGAAATCGCCAGCCGAGCGGCATGGCGGAAGTGGTCATGCACCTGGAGCGCGATGACGTGCTTGAACACGAGCCTGATATTGAGGATATCGATTCGACGTTGGAACAGATCGACGACCGGGTGATCAGCCTGGAGGCGGTTTTACCGGAGGATTCCGGTGCAATCATCTCAGGGGTTGAGCCGGACATCGCTTCCCCAGCGACAGACTTGGGAATCTCAGTCACTGCCGTTCCGGAGGAAACTGCTAACCTGGAAGTTTCGCTCCCAGAGAGGGCTACACATAAACGCCATTGGCGACGACGAAGTCTGGCACTCGAGTTTCAGCCAGGCGAGTCGGTGGCAGTAACCCGACGGCTCTACCGGTCCGGTGAAAGCGAGTACCTCCTTAACAATCGCCAGTGCCGGTTGCGCGACATCCAGGATCTCTTTTCAGGCACCGGACTGTCCGGCGGCCACTACGCGATCATCGAGCAGGGACGCATCGGCCAGATTCTTTCGGCCAAGCCAATGGATCGCCGCACGATTATTGAAGAGGCGGCGGGCATTACAAAATTTCGCGTCCGGCAACGTGCTGCCGAAGCCCGGCTCGAGTCTGCCCGGTCAAATCTTTCCCGCATCGCTGACATTATTTCCGAGATTGACCGTCAGGTGAACAGTCTTCGCCGGCAGGCCGCAAAGGCCCGACGGTATGATTTGCATCGGGGGGAGCTGCGCGATCTGCTGCGTCGTGTGTTCGTTGCGGAAGATCAAAGATTAACCCTTCTGCTCGATGAGACTGAGGCGAAACTGCAGGACGTTTGCGCGCGCGAGCGCAGCATGGCCGGCGAGTTGGCGCAACGCGAAGAAGACGCTCGCCAGGCTACTCAGCAAGCCCGCAAGATTGAGGATGAGCTGACAGCATCCCGTGCCGCTGCTGCCGAGGCAGTTCTCAGACGCGATCGTGAGATGCGCGAGCGAGCGTATCAGGAGGAACAGGTCGTTGCGCTCGAGAAACGCAACCTGGTTGTGGGAGCGGAAATTGAAGCGCTTTCAGCCAAACTGATTTTGGTTGAGGCCGAGTGCCAACGGCTCCAGGGGGAGGATGCCAGGCTTCGAGCACAGGCCGATGGGAGTGCTTCGTCTTTAAGGGCCGCTGAAGGGGCCTATGCGCATAAGCTGGCTGCGGCCGTAACCGCCGAAATGGAAATAGAGCATGCGCGCAATGAGTTGCTCACACACACGGCCGTTGCCGAACGCCTGGGTGAGATTGCTCGTCAGCTTGAAGGCACGATTGAGCGGCTGGTCTTGCAATCAGAGGGATTGGCGCGCGAAGGTGAAAGAGCGGCCGCGCAGCATGACGAGCGCAACACCGAAGCCGAGAGATTTGGCAACGAGATCACGACAGCGCGCGAACACATCGCCAGACTTAACGCTGAGCGCGAAACGGCGGTTGATGCTGTTGTCAAGGGTCACGAAGCCGTGAGTGATACTGACGCCGAGCTGACTCGTGTGCGCGATGAATGTTCCCGGACAAAGCACCGGCTGGAGAGTTTAAAAGAACTGGACGAAAGACGTGCTTACTACACGCCGGCAGTTCAGATGGTGCTCTCTCAAACCAAAACGCCGCGCGACTTTCATTACATCGGCACTCTGGCCGACGCTCTCAAGGTTGATGCCAAATGGGAACGAGCCGTAGAGGGTGTGTTGGGCTCATCTCTCCAGTCGATCGTCGTGCCGACTCCGGATGATGCGGCTCGCGCCGCGCAATGGTTGAGGGAGAATAACGGGGGCCGGGCAAGTTTTCTTGTCGCTGGACTGCACGGTGGGAGTGATGAGCTGGAAACCGTTTCGTGCCAGTTGGAAGAGCGTCCCGCGCTGTCTCTTGCCTATGCCAGCGAAGATCTCGAAGGACTTCGGATCAGCGACCTCCTGGGCGCCCCCCGGGAGTTGATTTCAATCCTGCGGCGAACGATGCCGCAACGGATGAATGCGCGCATCGCCGGTAATCTTGACGATGCCATGACGAGGTCATTGGTTACCGGCGAGGTTTACGTGACGCTAAATGGCGACTGGGTGGCCGGAGGTCAATTCGTCAGCGCGGGCGACGCGCGTGCTGTTGAAGAAGGGGCCGGGCTGTTGGCCTTCAAACGAGAGTTGCGAGAATTGGAAGCGCGCGCCGAGGGGCTGCGGTCTGAACTCAGCTTGGCTGAGCAGGCAGCGAGACTGGTTCGCACTCGTCTGGTGGGACTGGAAGACGCGGTGTTGTATCTGAACGAAGCCATCGGTCGCGAAGAGCGTGAGGTAATGACCCGGGAGCTGACGGCGAAAGGGCTGGCCCAGGAAATCGAGCGCACTGAGCGGCACATGCGTGTCGTTGCCGAAGACTCAGCGCGGGTGGAAGATGAGCGTTGCGACCTTGAGCAACGTCGGCTTACGGCCCTCTCCGAGGCTGAAGCAGCCGAGTCAGCACGGCTGGCGTCGGGCGAGACCGTGATCAAAGCTTCTGCGTCGCTGGCCGAGGCGCGCCGTGAAGCTGAATTGGAAAGCGAAGGTCTTGCCGAACGAAGGGCTACGGCCGCTGCGGCTGCGGAAAGAAGGCGCGCCACCGCGACTGAACTGCGGCGCATGGAAGGCGAGTATACCGACCTCGCAGCTAGAGTGGAGCGGCATAGATTTGAAGTAATTGAAATCACCGCTCGTATTGAAGAGTTGCGTCAGTCCATCGCCGAGCTGGAGCAGAAAGCGAATCGCGTCACCGAGGAACGAGCGCACGAAGAGCAGGAGATCACGACTCTCTCCGGCCGACTGGAAGCTGCGCGTCAGCAAGCCGACGCGTTGTCCGCAGAACTTTCAGAGCTTAACCGCCGCGCCGCGGATGTACGCGACTCGCGCGGAGACTTCGAAGTGCAGCGGGCAGAGGCCCAGGCCCGACTCACGTTTGTGCGCGAAAACTGCGTCGCCGAATTGAATCAGTCGCTCGATGAGTTGGCCAGGGAGTTGTCGCCAGGAGAAGAATTTGATCTGGACGCGGGCCATGCCCGGGTTGAAGAGTTACGCTCCCGTATCGAAGCATTTGGCGCAGTCAATATGATGGCCCTGGAAGAGTTGTCTGAATCAGAAGAGCGATTGTTGTTCCTGACCGCTCAGCGGCAGGACATAGTGGATGGTATCTCCTCGACCGAGGAAGCGCTGCGCGAAATTAAGAAGCGTTCGCGCGCGAGATTCCGTCACGCCTTCGAACAGATTAACAAAAACTTTGGCGAGTTTTTCAAAGAGCTTTTTGGTGGCGGGCGCGGCGAGATGAGCTTGATAGATGCTGACGACGTGCTGGAATCCGGCATCGATGTCATTGCGCAGCCCCCGGGTAAGCGTTTGCAAAATATTCTGCTGCTTTCGGGGGGCGAGAAGGCAATGGCGGCGTTGGCGTTGGTTTTGGGCATCTTCCACTATCGACCGTCGCCTTTCTGCTTGCTCGATGAAGTCGATGCTCCGTTGGACGAAGCAAACGTGGGAAGGTTTACCGACAAGGTCGCGGAGATGTCTGCGAACACGCAGTTCATTGTCATTACTCACAACAAGAGAACAATGGAAATGGCGCGCTCTCTCTATGGCGTGACAATGGAGGAGGTCGGCGTCTCGAAGCTTGTCTCCGTAAAGTTTGAGTAAGTTGACCCCGCTGGAAGTGCTGCTCCAATGCAGAACCGCGAGCGGTAGCGACCGGATCCTAAACTCAACGCCCAGTAAAGCCGCAATTAAGACGAATTGAGTCTAAGATCCGGTCGCTACCGCTCGCGGTTCTGTAAGCGACACCGTTGCCTGCTCTTAGATGAGTTGCTGAGCTGAGTTTTGATGCAGCTCTTTGCGTTACCGACGAGTTAACTCTCCTCAAGGGAGTGCGGCGGAGCCGCCCCAAAGCCGAACTTCGCCTTTCCCCTTTCCTGGATTCCCTTAATCCCGCACTTTCGCTAGAATGCCCATCGCAAACTATTTGATGGCTAGGCGAACTTTCCAAACTCTGCAGCTGCTCCCCGCCGCGCTTGTGATTCTGAGCGCGGCGATTTTCACTTGCGTCGAAGCGCAGCCGCTGAAGCTGGTGGAACCAGTAGTCAGTCGCC
>JALZJF010000152.1 GCA_030859905.1 Acidobacteriota bacterium | reverse complement strand
ATAATGTGGTGGTGATATACTCCCGAAGCTGGGTTGATGTCAACCTTTTTCTGGTCGTGAAAGAGTTCATTGTCATGTCGCCGTGTGTCGTGACGAAGTCACCTTCGGCGATTACGTTATCGACCTTTCGTAGGGAGAGTTAATTATCAGGTGATCAATAGACATGTAGGTTATAGCCTCTCATTCTCACCGCGGCTTTAGCCCGGTGATTGAAGCCTCTCATTCTCACTGTGGCTTTAGCCCGGTGATTGAAGCCTCTCATTCTCACCGCGGCTTTAGCCCGGTGATTGAAGCCCTCTCATTCTCACCGTGGCTTTATCCCGGTGCTTGAAGCCTCTCATTCTCACCGTGGCTTTAGCCCTATATCGCCGATCAAGAGGAGCATCACCGTAAATGGACCTTTGCAGAGGAGTACGGCCTATTCGTCCAGCGGTACGGTTTGGAATGGCGTGACGAAGAAAACCGTTAAAACGGTTACTCAGAATCATCTTGGCTTCGAACACCGGGCTAAAGCCACGGTGAGAATGAGAGGCTTCGATCATTGGGATTAAAGCCACGGTGAGAATGAGATGGATCGCTAATCGAGATCGATAATTTTCAGGCTCTCGATGCCGCGGTCGTCCACAATCTTGACTGCGGCGCGTCGGCGCTCGCCTGCTTTGAATGGCAGCGAGGTCGTTCCGTGGTAATTCTGGATCCGCTCTTCGTCAATTTCCGCTTTTAGATTCTTTGCCAGACGCGACCAGCCGTCTTTTTCGCCGGCCATTGGGAAGAAGACATGGCGCGGGAAAAGACTGCGGCCATCGTATCAAGCGAGTGCTGCCATTGATCAGCGCCTCGATCCCGCTTCCGATGAGCGGGTCGTAATGGTGACGGCATTTGGGAAACTTCAACTCTGAGTTCTTACCCGAAGGGTCGATCGATGGAAGGGCTTTGTGTGGTGAAAAACTCGGGTCCAGTCGGGGTGATATAAAGGCAATCCTCCAGACGAATCCCAAACTCACCGTAGATCACCACGGTCGGTTCGTCGCTGAAACACATGCCTGGTTGTAGCGGAGTTTTGTTGCCGCGTACAAAGTTGGTCCATTCATGACCGTCGAGACCAATCCCGTGACCGGTGCGGTGAGGCAGTCCGGGTACTTTGTAATCCGGGCCAAAGCCGGCGTCAGTAATTACTTTGCGCGCGGCCGCATCAACGGCTTCACAGGGCGCTCCCACTTTCGCCGCCGCAAAACCGGCGTCTTGCGCTCTCCGTTCCAGATTCCAGATGTCGCGCTGCCGTTCGGTCGGCTTTCCGAATACGAACGTGCGGGTGATGTCAGACTGGTATCCATGAACGTTGCAACCGCCGTCCATCAAAACTACGTCGCCTTCTTTCAACTTCTGCGGCGTGCTGCTGCCGTGCGGAAAAGCCGTGTACTTGCCGAAACTGCAAAAGACGCCGCCACCCACTCCCAACGCTCTGAATGCAGCACTGCAGTTGCCCGAGAACTCGTCCTGCGTCATGCCTTCGCGCATGTTGTCGTGGGTCGCCTTGTACGCGACGAGAGTGATGTCATTGGCGCGCTGCATTAGAGCGAGTTCAGTCGGAGACTTAAACATACGGCACCCCGCCGTAATCGGATCCGCGCTCACATACTGAAAAGCAGGCGCCGATTTGCGGATTCCGTCGAAGAGAAAAAAACGGACTCGCTCTTCCATTCCAATCCGGCCGGTTCGCAAGCCGCGGTCACGGAGAATTTCGGCGACTCTCCGGTAAGGACTCTCGTCTTCTTCCCAGGTGCGAACGTCCTCTCCGATCTTGATTAACTCGCGAGCGCGCTCTTCTTCAAACTTTGGGCAAACCCAGGCAATCTCACCGCGCGCAGGAATTACCAGTCCAAACATCCTCTCGCTCAAGCCCCAGCGCATGCCGGTAAAGTAGAACATGCTCGAACCCGGTTCCAGATATATTGCGGCTATTCGGTTGTCTCTCATCAGACGCCGCGCCTTTTCAAGACGCTCCTTGCGTTCATGGAGAGTGATGGGGACCACACCTTCAGTCATTTTCTTGAGCTTACGGATCGACTCCGGAGCCTCACGTTGTTGCATACCTTCTGAGTCAGAGCTCTCGCCGCGGACTAATGGTCCCCCCAGAAGTGTGGCGCCTGCCAGGCCAGCCGATAGGCGCAGGAACTCTCTTCTATCAGTGCACATAGTGTTTCCCTATAAAAATTCGCTTGGTCTCCGACAAACCGAGCTGTAATTTTTGGGTGGCATGCTACACGAGGAAGTTACTCGGGAACAAGAGAGGGCGCAGGTAGGTGGTGGCATATTTTTAATCATATAGAGGACGATCCACGAAATCAAAGGAACCAACACGAATAAATTATTGCCGTTTCGTGTGATTTCGTGGATCGTTGTGAATGCAGGAGTTGAGTGACTTTTTCGCTTGAGCGGGGGCGCGCTCCGCTGCCCCCTTCCCAACCTGCAAATTTCCTGAGCCTGAACCTGAAATTGTGAAGCAGGAGTTGAGTGGCTATGAGGCTTGAGCGGGGGCGCACTCCGCCTGCCCCCTTCCCAACTTGCAAACTTGCGCCTTGGCTTGCGGTTTAGATCAAGACTGGTGAGATCATCTCGTTTGTAACTGGAAATTCGACATCGGGTGTTGATTCGTTGAACTTGATTGAATAAGGATCGGACAAGTCGGAAACTTCAATTTGAGCGAAGGTCTGCACCACTTTCGGGTCAAACGCCGCCCCCGAGTGTTTCGCTAAATAACTGGCTGCTTCAGCATGAGTCACCGACCGGGCGGAGTCTCGCGGGCTGGTCATGAGATCGTATTCGTGCGCCACTCGCAGGATCCTTGAGCACAGCGGTATCTGTTCTCCAACAAGATTCCGAGGGAAGCCAGTGCCGTTAAAGTTTTCCTGGTAAAAACGTATGATCTCGGCAAGGTCTCTTAGTTCTGGAACATGAGAGAGAATTCGCGCGGCTCTTTCGGACTGCGGCGGAAGCAACCGGGGAGCCATGCTTGAATCCGGTGCGAGGCAAACTGCTGTTCCTGACTCAATACCGCCCAACTCGTGGATGGTGGACGCGCTTGATAGGTCAACTAAGGCTTCCTCACTTAACCCCAACTGTTCCCCAATTAGTGACGCGTAACGCGCGACTCGGATTCCGTGATCGTAAGTATATTGGTCCTCTGCCTTCAACGTTTCGCTGAGTACCTGAACGAAATCAAGTTTCATTTGCTTAAGACGCTCTGTTAGTCGTCCGTTGGCAAGCTCCAGCGTATGTCGATTCTTGTTGCGCTCGTAGTGCTCGATTGCGCCAACCACCCTCCGCTTCAAATCTTCATTGTTCCAGGGCTTGCTTAGATAGGTGCTGACCAGTCCCGAATTCAGCGCTTCTACCAGCGCCTCTACGTCCATGTAGCCCGTGAGCAGAATCCGCACCATGTGGGGACGGAGGTCCGCAGTCTGCCGCAACAGCTCAATACCGGTCATTTCAGGCATCCGCTGATCAGTGATTACAATCGCCACATCGTGCTGCTCCAAAAGCTTAATGGCCTCTGCACCCGATGAAGCGGTGAGGCAGTTGTAATCACGACGGAAGAGTCGCTCCAGCAGCCGCAGATTTGGCAGTTCGTCATCAACAATGAGTACCTTATAAGTCATGGAACACTCTCCTCTGGGACGTTCGCCGCGTCATGCGGCATCTGGTTTTTCATGCTCGGCCGAGGTGATGGAATCGGCGTACACTGGAATTCTCACGGTGAAGGCCGTGCCTACTCCTGGTTTGCTTTCGGCAGTAATCGTGCCTCCGTGGCGCTCGATTATTCCATAAGAGATAGATAGACCAAGGCCTGTACCCTCTCCTACTGGTTTGGTTGTGAAAAACGGATCGAATATCTTTGAAAGTTGTTCGGGCGGAACTCCGCATCCGGTATCGCTGACTACCACCACTACCATGTCACCTTCACATCTGGTCGATACCTTGACCTCACCCGCAGCGCCCACGGCCTGTGCGGCATTAATTAACAAGTTCATCCAGACCTGATTGAGTTGTCCCGCATAGCAACTCACTGGCGGTAGAGCGCCATACTCACGGATCAAATGCAGATGTCCGGAACTGTAGTAGCGGGAGAGAAGGCGTACCGTGGAATCAATGCCGTCGTGTAAATCAACCTTCTTAATCTCCGCCTCGTCGAGACGCGAGAAGAGGCGCAGATTCTGAACCACGTCGCGTATCCGCTCAGCTCCTTCCAGGCAATCGGCGATGATCGAGCCCAGTTCGGCCATCACGACGTCATAGTCGAGATCTGTTTTGATTTCCGCCACTCGGGTCCTATAGGGCTCTGGCAAAGGCGCCTCTTCATAGGTGGTCAGAAGTTTGCTGAGTCCGGAAACGTAGTCCTTCAGGAGATTCATGTTGCCGTAGATAAAACCGGCTGGATTGTTAAGTTCGTGCGCGACGCCCGCAGCGAGTTGGCCCAGGCTGGCCATCTTCTCGCTGTGAACGATCTGGGCTTGCAGGCGCTGGAGTTCCGCGGTGCGCCCTGCCAGTTCGGTATTTCGTCGCTCGAGATCGGCTTTGTATCTCTTCGCTGTGCGCGCCAACTCGCGACGTTCGAGGGCGCGTTCCACTGAGATTGCCAGTGACTCCATTTCGCAGGGCTTGATCAAGTAGTCATAGGCTCCCAGGCGCAAGGCGTCGCGCACACGTTGAGGGCGATCCACTCCTGAAACCATAATCACCGCTGTGTCAGGATAGCGGGCCACTATTTCCCGCAGCAGTTCAACGCCATTGCGGCCGGGCATCGTCATATCTGAGATCACTAACGCATAGGTCTCGACGGCAAGATGGGCCAATGCCTCTTCACTGGTTGACGCAGTCGTGCATTGATACTTTTCATCGAGGTAATCGGCGAACAGCTTGCGGACGGAGGCTTCGTCATCGACGATCAGAATGCGGCCGTCGTGCTCATTTGACTGGATTTCCGGCAAAGACGTGGGAACGGATTCCGTTGCCTGCTGATACAATTCGGATGACATGATGGGCTGAGTTTCTTTCGAAGAGATCGGATAAAGGCTTACTTACGATGATTTGCGAGGGGAAAAGTGGGACTAACCGGGGAGTTAAGCCGTGGCTTATCGCCCCACTTGAGCACGTCCGAGGCGGAATAACCGCGGTAAAGAGGGTTCTGAGCATCTACTATGCCAAACACGTTTGCCGGACAGAATGGTTTCCTCCATAAGTAGACAACGGCATCGAAGCATGGTTGAGATGGACGTTGGCGAAGCAGCCTGGCCCGAGTCTGATGCGAGTGCGGTCTCAAATCTTGATTATTCAGTAGCAAAGTAAAAAAAAGGCGGAATCTTCACCTAAGCTGTTTTGTCCAACCCTGCTCTTACTTTCCTCGCAAGAGTGCTAAGCGTGAATGGTTTCTCGAGGAACGCCGTTCCCGGTTCTAATACTCCATGATGCACGATAGCATCGTCTGTGAAACCTGAAATGTAGAGCACCGGCAAACCGTGACGTTCTTTCCCAACTAGCACGGCTAGCTCGCCCCCGCTCATCAAGGGCATCACAACGTCTGTGAGCAACAAATCAATTGGTCCTTCGTGTTGCGCGCAAATATCAAGCGCCTCCTGACCGTTAGCAGCTTCCAACACCTGGTATCCGCAAACCCGGAGGTTCTCGCAGGTTAGTGCCCTGACCTTGTGCTCATCCTCCACTACAAGAATAGTTTCTGTACCCACTGGCAGCGCCATCGCTTGAGGAGTTTGCATCTGTAATTCAGCCTCAGCTTCCACGCGAGGCAGGTAGATCTTGAATGCTGTGCCTCTCCCTATCTCGCTATAGACCCAAATATTGCCGCCGCTTTGCTTTACGATCCCGTAGACAGTTGACAGACCAAGTCCCGTGCCTTTGCCCAGCGCTTTAGTCGTAAAGAACGGCTCGAAAATAAGCTTCTTAGTCTCGGCATCCATCCCACTTCCATTATCACTCACTGCCAGCATCACATATTGGCCGGGTTTTGCTGCAACGTGTGTGTCGGCATACGCCTGGTCTAATTCGACATTAGCGGTTTCGATCTTAATCTTTCCACCCTGAGGCATGGCATCTCTCGCGTTGACCACAAGGTTTATGACGACCTGCTCGATTTGGCCCGGATCGGCATGAATTCTCTTCAGGTCCGGACTAAGTAAGGTTAGAATCTGAATGTCGTCCCCAATAAGCCGCTCCAGCATTTTTCCCAGGCCCTCGATTAGAGAATTCGGATCAAACACGACCGGTTGCAGCACTTGCTTGCGGCTAAAAGCCAGAAGCTGCCGAGTGAGCGAGGCCGCTCGGTCGCCGGCGTTTCTTATTTCCTGAATTTTTTCCCGCCAGGCCTCATTCAAATCTTTTCGATGCAAGAGCAGTTCACTGTAGCCTAAGATAATTGTCAGCATGTTGTTGAAGTCGTGAGCGATGCCGCCCGCAAGCCGGCCCACTGCCTCAAGTTTCTGGGAGTGGCGCAACTGCTCCTCAGTCTCCTGCAGAGTTTGCTCGGCCCGTTTGCGGTCCGTGATGTCTGTCGCTACACCGAGAACCTGAACAGTTTCGCTTCCCGGCATCTTGAGAGGTACTTTGATGGTCTGGAATGAGCGGGTCTCCCCGGTTTTTAAGTTAGTAAGCCGCTCTTCCGGTATGAACTTGGGCGTTAGTGATTCGATTACCTCCTTGTCAGTCTGGACGAACGTTTCTATCTCCTCGTGCCTGCCATCGAGATCCGCTTCTGTCAAACCAATGATGTTTTCGGCCGCCCTCCCGTAAGCGTTTTCGAGAGCCTTATTGACGAGAGTGAAGCGGCCCTCCCAATCTTTGACGAAGATTGGGTTGGGGCTTGTATCCACTACAGCGCGCAAGAACTGTTGCTGCGCGCTAAGCTCGCTCGTTCTTTCTTTGACTCTAGCTTCGAGTTCTTCATGCGCCAGCCGCAGCGCTTCTTGCGTCTGACGCCGCTCGACGATGTCAGTGATCGCGGCCCTTACCATAAGTCCGGTACCGAAGATAAAGAAACAAACTGCGGTATTCAGCGCCATGGGAATGGCGCTGCCGTCATACATAAGTGGTGCGCCGTAAAGATAACCGAGCGCGAACGTAAGGCCGGTGAAAGCTACAACGAGGGCGAGGCCTTTTGTTACATTGCTGGCCCACTGCCTTGAGGGGAGCGTGAGAAACAAGAAGGAGAGGCCAAGCAACAGGAAGGCGACGGCAGTGAAGAGCGCCATCTTTCCCACCGGCGCCAAGCCAAGCGCTACGGCCGGAAATCTGAAAAACCAATGATCTACTTTGAGGTCAATGCCCGTCACGTATTCAGTTAACCGAGCAACAACCAATACGATCGTGACTACTACCCCGACTCTCACCAGGGTCGTGGACCTCTTCGACGTGTTGACGAAAGTCGCGAGCAGTAGGCCCAGGAGCATGAAGAGAAGTGCGGTGTTGGGTGCCATCGGTATGTACCCGACCCCTATACTCCTAAGAACAGCAGAGTGGGTAAACCAGCCGACCAGGGCGGTCATGCCAATTCCGGCGACCAGCAGGGCGCAAATACGTGAGATGATTTCGTAGCGTTTAGTGGGCCAGGGATGAGATTTCACAAGCTTTTAATCCGAGAAAAGGAGAAGAGGCCGGCGGTTTGGCTCGATGACTTAAAATGAGGTCGAATCAATGAGCTAAGGTAATAAAGGTAATACTGAAATCGAGCCGAGAATCAACTCTAACTTAGAACCTGATGCTCAGCATAGGCTCAAATAAGAGTCTTAGCCAAAATGCAGGGCAGGGTCAAGAGATAACTTCATCCCAAATGTTCCATTTTTGTGTTTGCTACCAAACTTAGCCTTCGGTGGATTGTTCCGGAGATGGAGCAGACTCCGGGTAGCATCGCTCATGGGAAACGAGATTCCCAGGAGGAAAGGTAACCGATGAATAATTCAGGCTGCTCGGGAGGGAAAGTGGCCGGCATCCGTGTTGATGTGGTGCCGCTTTATCATGCGGTCGAGGGTTTTGCGGTCCACTCCCAGCAAACGCGCGGCTGCTTGCTTATTTCCACCTGTGTGGATCAACACTCGCGAGACGTAGCGCCCTTCAATTTCAGCGAGAGAGGACCACTCTTCTTTTGCCTCGATATGATCACCTGTCTGACCCGTAGGTCCAACATTGTCGCGCTGAGAGTTCCTTATTCGCTCCGGCAAGTCCTGTATGCGGACGGTGCCGTCGCACATGGCTGCGGCCCGTACTACCGCGTTTTCCAGTTCGCGGATGTTGCCGGGCCAGGGATATTGCTCAAACAAATTCAGCGCTTCCCGCGAAAAGGTCACCGCGGGATTCAGTGAGTAGATCTGCTGAGCGAAGGTGTTGGCCAGGGACAGGATATCCTCCCGTCTCTCTCTGAGCGGAGGCAAGACGATAGAAACGGCGTTCAAGCGGTAAAAGAGATCCTGGCGAAATCGCCCCGTTTTGACCTCCATTTCCACATCCTGGTTGCTCGCGGCGATCACGCGCACGTCCAATTTCTGCGTGCGATTCGAACCGACCCGCCGAATCTCCCCTTCCTGAAGCGCGCGCAAGAGCTTCACCTGAAATGCCGGTGAAGTCTCAGTGATTTCATCAAGGAATACCGTGCCGCCATCGGCTTCCTCCCAGAGACCGCGCCGATCCCGATCAGCCCCGGTGAATGAACCTCGCACGTGACCAAACAACTCCGATTCGATTAACTCTGCCGGTATGGCGCCGCAATTTACCGCCACGAAAGGCTTCTCCGCACGTTGGCTCCGCCGATGCAACGCCGAAGCGACAACCTCTTTGCCAGTGCCGGATTCACCGGTCAGCAGCACCGGCAGGCTAGTTCCCGCAACCCGTCCTACCTGCTTCATCACTTCGATGAACGCCTCGCTACGCCCGACCAGATCGATGTCCGTTTCATAGGCGCCAGAGGCCTTGGCGGAAACCAATCGATGGTGTGGAGTTTTCGCGAGTCTCTCGGCTACGGCGCGAGAGAGCGACTGCAAGGTATCGACCCCAAAAGGTTTTAGGAGATAGTCGTAAGCTCCATAGGCCGTCGCGTCCAATGCCCCCACCGCGCTGCCGTGCCCGGTCATCAGTATCACTTTAGTCTGCGGCAATTCTTCTTTGAATCTTCGCAACACACTGAAGCCATTGACCCCGCCCAACATCACATCGCAGAAGACTACCGCCCAATCACGTTCGCGCAGCATTTCAAAAGCCCGCTCAGCAGATTCCGCTTCGGTAACCTCCCAGCCTTCGTTCTGAAGCACGTCGCTTACAAATCTCCGCATTTGCGGCTCGTCATCTATAACCAGCGCATGCATAAGTTGTCTCCGCATGAGAAATTCTCTCATTCAACTCCGAACCAGCCAGGGGTTCAGACACGCACCGCAGCCGGTAAGCGGGGTCTTTGAGGCGCCAGTAACTGTTCTATTCCTTCAGCAGGCAATGGCTTACTAATTAGATACCCTTGTATTTCGTCACATCTGAGTAAGCGCAGAAAGCGCAACTGCTCCTGGGTTTCAACGCCTTCAGCTACAACCCGCAGACGCAGGGTGTGCGCGAGGCTGACGATTGCCATTACCAGCGCGGCGTCATCGGGATCTGTAGCCAGTTCCCGCACGAAGGACTGGTCAACCTTGAGAGAGTCGATCGGCAGACGTTTGAGGTAGGAGAGCGACGAAAAGCCGGTACCAAAATCGTCGACTGAAATGGCGACTCCCTTCGACTTGAGTTTGTTCAGCACATCTATCGACGCCTCGGCGTTACTCATAATGGAGCTTTCTGTCAGTTCAAGCTCAAGAAATTCTGGCCCCAGCTCGGCCTGCTCCAGAATTCGCATAACCGTTTCTGACAGATGTTGTTGTTGAAACTGTCGCGCCGATATGTTCACCCCGATCCGCAAGCGGGCGAAGCCCTTGTCTTGCCATTCGCGATTCTGCTTACAAGCTTCTCGTAACACCCATTCTCCAATCGGCAAGATCAATCCTGTCTCCTCGGCCAGCGGAATAAAGTCCCCGGGCGAAACCAGCCCCAACCGCGGGTGCTGCCAACGCACCAGGGCTTCGAGTCCAACTATCTGCAGGGAATCGATAGACACCCGCGGCTGGTAGTGGAGCAGAAGCTCCTGGTTGTCGATCGCCTGCCGCAAGCTGGTTTCAAGTTCAAAACGCTTGGTCGCCCGGGCGTGCATATCAGCGGTATAAAACCGGTATTCATTTCCGCCGGACTTCTTAGCCCGATAAAGCGCTGCACCTGCATTCTTCACCAGACTCGAGGTTTCCTTGCCGTCATCGGGGAAGAAGCTGACTCCCACACTGGCGGTCGCATAAAGCTCCTGCCGGTCCAGTGTGAAGGAGGGGTTTAAGGCTTCCTGAATTGAAGCAATAACCTCCACCGCACCCTTGACTCTTCCTATCTCGGGCAACATCAGGACAAACTGGTCGCCACCGAAGCGCGCTACCGTATCGCTTTCAGTTACACAGCCCTTTAGTCGTACAGCTACCTGTTGCATCAGTTGATCGCCGGCTCGATGGCCCAATGAGTCGTTCACCTTTTTTAATTGATCGAGGGCGATGAACAGGACCGCCACCTTATTGCCCGCTCGCTGGGCCAACGCTACCGCCTGCGTCAGACGATCTTCGAAAAGGGCGCGGTTCGGAAGCGAAGTCAAGGTGTCATAGTAGGCCAACCGGTCTACCTCCGCCGTTCGTTTTTGCAGTAGCTTTTCCAATTCGTCCTTGTAACGGCGTCTCTCTGCCAGCAACTGGTGTTGCTTCAGCGCTCTTTCAACTGCCGCCTCAACATGTCTGATATCGAATGGCTTCATGATGTAGTCGAATACGCCAGCGTGCATCGCTTCGATAGCTGCTTCAATTTTACTTTGCCCGCTGATCACCAAGACAACGCCATCAGGCGAAAGGGAGTGCACGTGAGGCACCAGCTCCAGACCGCTCATGCCACCCATATTTATGTCGCAGATCACAAGATCGAACTTCTCCTGGGCCAGGATAGTGAGGGCAGCTTCGGCCGAGGAAACTTCGCGACAGTTGTAAGCCTCGCGGAAGACTTCCAATAAAACATTCCGGACCTGTTCGTCATCATCGATGACGAGGATGCTTGGTTTATCCGTGCTGTCTAATTCCATCTCTGGGAGACTTTAAGCTACCGAAACTGACAGGCCCGTTTAAAGTTTGTAAACTCTTTCCTGTGGTCCACCTGCCTGGCGTGATTGTAATTTCAACCTGTTGGAGATGCAATCGGAAGCGCCATATTCTCCAATCCGCCTAAGCAGCTCTTCGCGCGGCCACTTCCAGTACCTCACCAACTTCAGGAAAAAGAGCAGGTGAAAATGGTTCTTGCAGGAACGGCATATCTTCGTCAACTACTCAGTGACGGACGAATCGCGTCATCGGGTTAGCTGGGCAATGTAGAACACCTTCAATGCCGTCCGCAATGCAGTAGCGCGTTAGGCCAACTCAGGCCACTCATCCATAGGCTTCACCATCGGCACACAGGTTGCGAAGTTAGTTTCGCCTGCGACGGGTTGACCTAGCACGAGTTTAGACCGGAGCGGTTAGAAAGAACGCATTTGTTAAGGCTATAACGCACAAACGCTTCTAAACCCGACGCTCATCAATCGAATCTACATCGCCCGTCTCTTAATTAAACGTGTAGTTAGTTCCCACTCGGTGCCCCGGCATCGAGTCTTTTTTACTCGCCCAAGGTTCAGCCGTCGAAGCAACAAGCAACTCTATGCGCGCTAAATGTAAATTGCCGAGGCCCACATATCGATTACTGGTGCTCCTCTGTTTCTTGATGGCTCATCTCACCGGCGTGAGCGGTGACCCTACTGAGCGGACGCCCGTGTTTGGTCAACCCAAGAAGATGCCGCGAAATGCATTGATTTCCAGTTACAGCCGCGAAATGGCTGCCGCGGATCTGTTATTGGCAAGGATTTTTGGTGGTCCCAGCGCCGTCGCAGCGGCTAATAGCTTTGAACCCTCCGGACTTTCAAATCAATATCCCCTTTATCGCGGCGACATTCTCGGTGATAACGGACGTATCCTCACGGGTCATCTGTCTCATGCCATGCATCTATACGGGAGCTTCGACGGGCGGGGCGCGACTTCACTCTATGTTCCGGCTGGGTTCGCTTCCCACAGCGGTTCACCGACGCCCACAGATGCGGCCGTCACATTTTTCTATCCACGACTTGGTAACTTCTCAAACGTCACCGTGGCTGTGTTTCACATTGCCGACTTCGCAATTAGCCAGGAGGGCGGCCGATTCAGAATTGGCACGGTGGGAGGACGTGGCGGATCATATGCGTTCTACAAACACTCTCACATCGAGTTCTATCATGGGAACACGGGCCTCCCTTCCGCCTCAGCACGCCCGCGTTTGCGAATAGACCCGACTACGGTCTTTGGAGAGCTACCCGCGACAGCGCGTTTGAGGAAGGTCATTGCAAATCGGTAAACGGTTCCAGGTGTTGGAAAACGCTTTGACACCGGGCTAAAGCCTCGGTGTGACTGAGATGGTTACGAAACAGACATTGGACATTGGACTTATCCCTTCACCGCATTAATAAAATCTGCTAATAAACCGTACGCAGTGCTTTGTAGGTTTGGACGGTGGGAGATAAGGGTTAAACCCGGCATCATGTCCAGCTCGAAATGGACAGCCAGTGAGGTGCCCCGCACGTTTCCCAGTGGATCCGCAGGCGCGAGCTGTTCGGGCTTTACGAAAGCGTTCAACGAACATCCATTTTCTGCAAGGTTGGCCCGAGCCACCAGTTTATATGGTTTGCCTTCTGCGCGCGCGGCCTGCAACCTTTGTGTGCTCAAGCTTCGAATTCCTTCCCTGCGCACCTCGCTCGGCTTCAAAGGGAGCTTCATTAGCACCTGCGCCAGGGCGCAGACCTTTACGGTTGCGTCCCAGCCATCGACGTCATGAGCTGGATCAGTTTCCGTGATCCCCAGCTCCTGCGCCATTTTCACGCCTTCGTCAAAACTGCGTCCGGCTTCCATCGTTTCGATAATTACATTGGAAGTTGAGTTGAAGATGCCGCTGAAACCACGAAGTTTCACGGCTGGTAAAGTCTCCCGAAATAATGAAAACACAGGCGCACCGTCGAGCACTGTCGATTCGAAGAAAAAACTCTTCCCGGCGGCGGCGGCTAGTTTGCTTAACTCGTCGTAGCCGTAAACCAATGCTCCCTTGTTCGCAGTGATGCCGTGGGAGCCGGATTTCAACACTGCCGTCAGATAGTCGATTGCCGGCTGACCAGTTTCATGATCGAGTGAGGTAGTTTCGAAGACCACGTCCGGCCTCGCTCCCAGCAGCCATTCATTGATGCCGGTTGAATGAGCCGGAGGCGACGATTCGTCGACAGATTTGCCGAGTAGCGAAGCAGCGTGAAAACCTTCCGGCTTCGAAAGCCAACCCATGCCGCGTGAGGCCAATCCTGTGATGCGCCATTCAATTTCGTAAAGTTCTCGCAGCTCGTTCGACTTCGCCACCAGGAGCCTGGCGAGAGTTCGCCCAACATTACCGAAGCCGAGAAAACCGAGCTTGTAGTGTTTCGTTAGTGTCATGTGGTCAGTTCACCGTGTCTTCCTTGCGGAGGCTTCGGCAAAAACGATCCACGAAATCACACGAAATGGCACTAATTGTTCGTGTTGGTTCGTGTAATTTCGTGGATCGTCCTCCATATGATTCAAAAAACGCCCTTACCAGTGTTTCACATGTTTACCGTACAAGCCGAAGCGACGTTATACTGCACCCATTAGAAGGTATGAATGTTTATGAAACAATATCACGATCTGCTGAGATCAATTCTGCTGGACGGAAAGGAACATCGCGACCGGACCGGGGTTGGAACTATTTCCTGCTTCGGTTACCAGACGCGCTTCGATCTTCGCGATGGCTTCCCCATTGTAACCACAAAGAGGGTGCCCTTCCGCTGGGTTGCCGAAGAGCTCTTTTGGTTCCTCTCAGGGGATACCAATGAAGCAACCTTGCGGACGAAAGGTGTGGACATTTGGGCGGAGTGGGCTGACGAAGAACATACCAGGCGCTACGGTCGCGAAGCCGGTGACCTTGGTCCAGTCTATGGCTACCTCTGGCGTTCTTTTGGCGGCAACTACCCTGAACGGAACGGTGTGGATCAAATCGCGCGTTTGGTTCGAGAGATCCAGGGCAATCCAAACTCGAGACGGCTCATTGTTACCGGCTGGGACCCGCGACAAGCCGAGAATGTTGATTTGCCTCCCTGCCATACGCTGTTTCAGTTCAAGATAGAGGATGGAAGCATTCTTCATTGCCAGCTTTACCAGAGATCGGCCGATGCTTTCTTGGGAATGCCATTTAACATCAGCTCCTACGCATTGCTGATCCATATGGTGGCGCATTCATGCAGCCTTACAGTCGGCGATTTTATCTACACATTGGGTGATTATCACATTTACAAGAACCATCTTGAGCAGGTCGAGGAGCTGCTTTCCCGGAAGCCGTTGCCTTTGCCACGCCTTGAAATCAAGGTTGAACCGGGGCGCCCGCAAGGACTCGACGGTCTGCTAATGATGCGTTATGAGGATCTGGAACTGGTGGGCTACAGGTCGCACGGGAAGATTGCTGCGGCTGTAGCCGTTTAGCACAGTTACAGAACCGGGACGGTAGCGACCGCACTCAACCAACGAGATTATGTGACACGAATTAGAATCTTCACTCCAGATCAGCTCAAAGATTATGATCATTGCAATCGTGGCGGTAGGCCGGCGGGGGGCAATTGGCAAAGGCGGAAAGCTGCCCTGGCACTACTCCGCGGACATGAAGTTTTTTAGAAAAACAACCACCGGCAATGCTTGCTTGATGGGTTACAACACCTGGCTGACGCTTAAGAAACCCCTCAAAGACAGACTAAACATTGTGCTCAGCCGGCGATCGCAGATAGAACCTCAAGACTCCGTAGTCGTTCTCAGGGACTTAAACTCCGTTCTGTCGCTCGAAAATTACCTACGATGCGATTTGTTCGTCATGGGCGGCGAGCAGGTCTATCGTGCATTCCTTCCACATATCGAGAAGTGGATCGTGACTGAAGTGCCATTGACGGTGGAGGGCGCCGACGCGTTTATTCCAGAGGACTATCTGGAAGAATTCCGCAGGGTTGATTCGAAGCAGCTAGAGGAAGGGCTCACTGTTGGCTTCTATGAAAGAGTCCTTAAGTAGGAATTAAAAGCCTCCATTTCGCGCGGTTTCGGGTAGTTTCGTGGATCGTAATAGTTTTCAGGCTAAAAATAGAACCCAACAAAACTCACGGTCAACTATTCAATTTCAAATCCAGCACGTCGTGGCGCGTGATGATACCCACAATGCGTCCATATTCTTCCACCAGCACTGCCGGACTACTTTGAAGCCGGCGCGTTACTTCGTTTGAGCTTGCATCCACATCCACTGTTGGGAAACTCGCTTCCATAACCTCGCTGACAGGCGATTCGAGCAATTCACGGTTCCTTACAACCTTTGCCAGCACGCGATTCTCGCGCAACGATCCGACGGGCGCTCCGTCTTCCAGTACGGGTATTTGAGTTAAACCCATTTCATTCATCTTGCCCAGCGCATCCCCCACTTTGGCCGCCGGAGCAACCCAGACTAGACTCGCCGGCGCGCCATTTTTCTTGGTGCCGCTGATCAGACCCGCACTAATCTTCTGCGGCTCCAGCAGACGCTTTTCCTTCATCCACTCGTCTGAATGGTGCTTGGTAAGATAATGTTCGCCGGTGTCGCACACTATGAAGACAACCACTGCGTCCCCGTCCAGTTCGCGAGCCACTCGCAAGGCAGCGACTGCGTTTGTTCCCGTCGAGCCTCCGCAAAAAACACCTTCCAGGCGTCCCAACTGGCGTGACATCTCGAAAGACTCACGGTCAGTAATGTTGATTACATCATCCACGTATTTGATATGCACATTCGGCGGTATCACCTCCTGACCGATTCCTTCCACCAGATAAGGCGTGGCTTCCACCAGTTTTCCGGTTTCTTTATAGGTCTTAAAAACTGAGCCATAGGGATCCGCGCCGATAATCCTGATCTCCGGGTTCTTCTCTTTCAAGAACCTTCCCGTGCCCGAAATGGTTCCCCCGGTGCCGATGCCGGCGACAAAATGAGTGATCTTTCCTTCCGTCTGATCCCAGATCTCGGGGCCCGTGGTGCGGTAATGAGCTTCAGGGTTCGCTGGATGGGAATACTGATCGGGATAAAAGGAGTTTAGAGTCTCCGAAGCAATTCGTTGGGCCGTGGAGACGTAATGGTCGGGTGTTCCGGGCTTAGCCGACACTGGGGTAATCACGACGTCGGCGCCTAGTGCCTTCAGGTAACGCGACTTCTCCACCGACGCCTTGTCGGTCATCACGAATATACATTTGTAACCTTTGATCGCGGCGGCCAGGGCTAGTCCGATCCCGGTATTTCCAGAAGTGGCTTCGACAATAGTTCCGCCGGGTTTAAGTAGCCCTCCACGTTCCGCTGCCTCGATCATGGCGACGCCGATACGATCCTTCACTGAGAATCCCGGATTAAGATTCTCCATCTTCGCCAGAACTGTCGCTTTAATCCCAAGCGTCAGGCGGTTGAGTCTGACCAGCGGCGTCCGACCGATCAGGCCGAGTACGTTATCGTAGTAATGCATTCGAAGTCTCCGCGGCGGAATTTTAACTAGTTGACCGGGTCCCCAAACGGGCAGCCCGCTTGGGGGTGGATACTATTTGTAACAGAACCAGGCGGGGAGCGCTATTTGCCGAGCGATGCGCTTTATTAATGGCTTGTAAAAACGCGAGTGGTCCTTAATCCATTTGCCCAACCGACTCAAACTTCGAGTGCCGCACTTAAGCGAAGCGGGGGTGCTTTTTCGAAAGCGTCAGGTAGGATAAATCCGGCTAAGTGAGGTGTGAAAATGTTGAAGCCCGGATGTGCTCTCCCCTTCACATCCGGGCTTCTATCATGGCCACTCGCGTCCCAATTGATCGGCGGGTAACCAAGCCAAATTACTTTTAAAGTTAGTACTTGTCGCGAATCTTGTAGGTGTAAACAGCAGCGCCGGCTCCACCGGTGATCGCGCCAATGATTGCGCCCTTCTTGCCTCCAATCAGGCCACCAAGAACCGCACCGCCCGCTGCGCCACCGGCAGTTGTGATCTTATCTCGATGCCTGTCCCACACGGAGCGGTTACGATCGTACCGGTATTCATTAGCACGATTGGCACGATTCGCACGATTGTCATACCGGTCGTAGTTTCGACTATTCTGCGCCGAGTGACGGCTTGAGGCTCGATTACGAGTCTGCGCCTCGACGGGCATTGCCGCTATAATTAAAGCGACTAGACAAATGGCAGTTGCAAATAAGTTTTTCATTTCAGCCTCCTGCCAACTCTTTGGCAAGGTGCATGCCATTGCCTCTAGGGACCTCGGGTAATCGCCAGGTAGAACAACTTACAGTAGAACAGCGAGAGTTTTCGGGCTTATCGAGAACCAGCAGAAACGTAGAGAGAATGTTGGAGGCGGGTTTGCTGATCAGATCGTGCGAGCTATCAACCTTTTGGGATACCAAATGCTTCGCAGAAAATAAAGTGCAAATCGGGCGCTACCGAAAACGAATCTTTTGTTTCCGAACTGGAGTTGTGGTAAGAATAGCGCCAGAGTAGAGGAAATAGAGCAACCGCTGTCTTTTCGTAGATTTCAAGAACTGACCGTCAGCGGTTTCCAGGCAGTTCCGTGCGGTCATCCCCGGCTCGTCGTAAATCGCAATTCTGAATCGTAATCGTGAAACCAAGCCAGAACAAGCCCTAAGTCTGTTCGTCAATGAGTCTATTCGATCAGAGGAGCCTGGCCATAGTTTTTTCTCTGGCAGAGCCCTTCTCACGGTCGAACCGTTGTCCAACCCAGAAACTATACCCAGTTAAATCCAGGAGAACCCCAATGACAGAAGAGTCCGTCCAAACCACCATAAACCACCCCGAATCTCATAGCAGACGCAAATTTATGAGTCAGGTTGGCATAACTGGAGCGGCGACCCTCGCCGCCGGCGTCGTTGGCGTCGAGCCTCTATTTCAGACTGAACGTTCGCAGACCCGCGCTACGGTGAGTGCTAATCAACGCGCCCACGACTGTGTAAAGATTCGTCGAGACGCTGCGAATGAAGGGATGAAAGATACTCCCCCCAATCTCCAGCATCCCACCAATCCGGATGAGTCCCTCTACCCCAACAAAGCGGGCAGTTATTCAAAAGGTCTACCGCACAACAATGACGGCACGGTTGTCACGACTGCGTATGCGTCCCTTATGCATGCTTTGAACAGCGGCCGACCGAGTGACTTCAATGCCATTCCCATGGGTGGAAATCGCAAGTTAACCAATCCCCAATCGGGATTGGCCTTCGATATGGAAGGACCAGATGCTCACGCATTGGTCCAAACGCCCGCGCCCGCGTTTGCCAGTAAAGAAGAGGCGGCCGAGATTGCGGAGAACTACTGGATGGCTCTGCTGCGGGACGTACCCTACACCGACTACTCGTCGCATTCGATGGCCCTTGCCGCCGCTGCCGACTTGACCAATTTCGGAGCAGACTTCAAAGGAGCGCAGAACGGGGGAGGCGCGGTCACACCGCAACTTCTGTTTCGTGGTCTCACACCGGGTGACAGAGTTGGTCCATACCTCTCGCAGTATTTCTATCTGCCTTGCTTCTTCGGAGCGAATGCAGTGGACCAGCAGATCGTCACCACCAAGCCTGCCTCCACCACCGGCAACTTCGGAACAGCCGGGGGACGCGACTTCATGACGACGTTCTCTGACTGGCTTAGCATCCAGAGCGGCTTCAATCCTCCGATTGGCGACATACTCGATCCCACGCGACGTTATATGCGCATGGGGCGCGACATTGGCCAGTGGGTCCACACCGATGTGCTCTTCCAGGGCTATTTTCAAGCCTTCCTTGTGCTGGCCGGTCTGGGAGCGCCTGTCGATGACGGCAACCCCTATGTCGGCAATCCCTCGCAGGAAGGATTTGGAACATTTGGCGGGCCGCACATCGCCACCCTCTTGTGCGAGGTTTCGACGCGCGCTCTAAAAGCCGTGTGGTATCAGAAGTGGTTCGTGCACCGGAGACTTCGACCCGAAGCTTTCGCGGGTCGCGTCGAGCGCAACCGTACTCATTCGGACACCTTCAACATTCACTCTTCAATCAACGGATCAAGCGTCCTTCCTGCCGTCCAACAACACAATGAACAGTTCAACGGAGTCGGTAATGGCACATATCTGCTGCCGATGGCTTTTCCCGAAGGATCCCCTACGCACCCAGCTTATGGCGCCGGCCATGCCACTGTGGCGGGAGCCTGTGTAACGATTCTCAAGGCATGGTTTAAGGGGTCGACGCGCATAATTGATCTAGCCACGCCGGTCGAACCGTCGCCTGACGGTCTCGCACTCGGGTCGTACACAGGGGCAGACGCTGCGCAGATGACAGTGGGCGGCGAGTTGAACAAGGTCGCGTCAAACGTAGCCATCGGGCGTGACATGGCAGGTGTCCACTGGCGCTCTGACGCAACTGAATCACTCAAGCTGGGCGAGCAAGTGGCGATCGGGATCCTCAAGTACAATAGAGCGTGCTACAACGAAGACTTCAATGGGTTTAGTTTAACCAAGTTCGATGGCACGACGGAGACGGTGTAGGACCGAACTTTCGAATTGCTGATTTGGATTTCAGAATTCTCAAGATTCTGAATTGATTTCGTCCATGTTCGTCCCCCATTGTTTACTTCAACTCCACAACTGCAACGCCGCCCGGTGGGAGAGTGACGGTTACTATGTCTCCATGAGCCCTTTTGACTTCGAGTGGTCTGTCGCTGATCCAGTCGATGGCCGTGCGGATGGGTTGGCCGGGAATGGTAATGGTGGTGGTGATGCTGGCGCTGCGGTCGACCTGGGCCAGCCCTTGTTGGGGCTTATGGACTCCGTTGTTGTTGAAGAGTGTAACGACCCAGCCCGAGTTGGCGCGGTTGATGAGATATTCAACGTCGCCGCGGACTTTTACCGGAGTAGCATCGGAGAATACATGTGCGAGCATGTGAGCGGCAAAGGGGGTGACGCGCTCGTCGGCGCCGAGTAGATCAGGTAACGCGGAGAAGACGACGCTTCCTTTCCCGAGTTTGTTGACTGTGACCAGCGGGTCGCCGCCCGGAGCAGCGATTAGGGTCGTTGCCCCCTGGAGCTCAAGCTTGGTGTAACGGAAAAGTTGACCGGTTAGATCTTGCGGTTGCTCGCCGGAGGAGAGGCAGCGAGCGGTGTCGGCTTCGGCAGTGCTGCTAGTCAGACGGACGCCGAGCAGTTGTTCAGGCAAGCCTTTAACCTGAGCCGCGTTGAGGACAACGGTACCGCCGTTGCGGAGGTAGTCGGTGAGTTTGGAAATCCAATCGCTGGTCCAGTCAAGGTGGCCGCCGACAACGACGGCGCGGTAAGGTGATAGGGGGGACGCGGAGATGCGGCGACGCGGAAACGCGGAGACGGGGTAACGCGGAGACACGGCGCTTTCAGAACCACGGATATGGCTACTTCTCACGATTGAACTGCTCGCGTCGGCAGGCGGGACGGTTGCGGTGCCAGCGGAACGCTGGACTTTGGTCCTTGGACTTTGGACTTCTGAAGCGACCAGCACATCGAAGATGTCGCCGAAGACGCCGTTGACGAAAACCTGGCGATCGGCGGTGGCCGGTTCGCCTTCGACAACCAGTCCCGGGTAATAGGCGACACCGAACATTTCTCGCAACGCACGATCGCTGCGGTTGATCTGTGAGACGCCGAAGGGCCAGTGCGGGTAGTCGGTCATCTCAAACCCGTGTGCCTGATCGAGCAGGAAAGCGACCGGAGTGTAGGGCGTGCCACGGTCGGGGTGCTTCTCCGCGAAGCGCATGAATTCATCCGTGATACGGCCCAGAGGGTTAAGTTGAAAAGGGTGTTCGCCGGGGCCGGGTTTGAAAAACTGATCGAAGCCCTGTTCCAGATAGATCGCCGAAGCGCCCGCCATGTAATAGAGGTAATAACTCTTGCGATACCACGAAAGCGACGGCCCCATCGTCGCGCCGTAACGTGAGTGGAAGAAATTGTCAGGTCCGGCGAAGTTTTGCTGGCTTGTGAATGTCGTCGCGGTGTCTCCGAAATTTGGCGCGTGGTAATAAAGAAATGCCACGCCGTACTGTCTCGCCGCCCCACGGGTGAAAGCGATGCGCATGGCAAACATCGGCTGGACCGCGGCAGTCTCCATCCCCAGCAGACACACTCCCCAGGCAGCGAGGGCGTGCGCGAACGACGTGCTGGAAGTTGCCTGGGCCGGGATCAGCTTGTCCCACATTGGCCCGGTTGGGGTCTGAAACATCGAACCCCACTTCTTATCGAGCGCGTTCGTATAAAACCGTCGATAGGCTTCGAGCAACTCGTTCCTCGTCATCCCGGGAGAAGTCTTCAGGTCCTTTACCGCTGAGTCCCAGACGTATCCCACGCTCTCTCCCGAAATCCACCCCAGAAACTGGTCGCGCAATTCGCCATTGAGCAGCTTCCAGGCACGTTCTCCTTCCCCTTCCGGAAATTGCGCAGCGCCGTAATTGATCAGAATGGCGAACGGGGCCCTGGTTTCCCGCAGATAGCGGAGAAAGGGACTGCCCTCTTTAAAGAACTCCGGCAGGTTCGGTATGTAGACCACCGGGACTACGAGTCTCGAAGCGAAGATCGGCACATCTCGCTCGCCCTTGTACTTCGCGACAAACTGATCGATAGGTTCAGCATGAAACGGATAGAGCGGGCGCTCGGCAGCGGGTTTGTCGTAGAGTGGCCAAAACTCCTTGCTGATATTCCAGGGCATTAGGAAATCACGGCCGGCGATCCGAGGACGCTGCCAGGAGATGGGGATAGATGTGTCGCGGCTGGCTGACACTAGAGACGTCAGCGGCGTGCGCTCTGTGGACCACTGACGGAGATAACGCATGCCGGCGAAATCCGGTTTCCGACGTCCTTCGGGCAGGTAAAAGAGGTCGTTGGTGATGAGTACCGCGTCAACATGTCGTCGCGCACCCGCTGCTTTCTCGATGTCAATCGAAATGCGAGCCGGGCCTTTATCGAGTTTGGCCGCAACACCATCCCAGGTAAACGCCCAACCCCAGTACATACTGATTTCGTCGTGAGCGGCAACTAAATCCTTGAGTCCAAACTCATGTTGAAAGATCTCTCGCTCATCTTGGGTAAGGCGAATCGTAAAATTCTCCGTCTTGCTGGACCAATCGGCATACCGTACCCAGACCTTGTAGTCACCGGCACGCGGCACTTCGATGTCTTGATAGATCGTGGCGCGGGTTTCATCTGCGCTCGCGGCAACTGAATTCCATTCGCTTTCTCCGCCCTGGGACCATTCGGCAGAGGCACCCGGTCCGTTAATTCCCCACCCCGGCGCTTTGGCCTTACCATAGTTGTGCCACGAAGGATTGAGTATCGGCTCACCGCGTTGGTCGGTCGCCAGACCGCGCATATTTTCCGCTTCGTACCAGAGGTATTCGGGGAGCTGGGACTGGGCGAAGGGGAGAAGTGGAGACGCGGAGACGCGGAGGCGCGGAGACTCGGCGATGGACAGATATGAAGATGGATAGAGACGACGGAGTGTTCCCGAGACCGAGCTAGCGGGTAATCCGGCGGCGATGAACAGAACAATTGCCAGGGACAACAACGAGAACGACCCGCAGGTTTTCATTGGTCAGGAACCCCTTAACTGCCTAGACTTTGACCGCCATTGCTTTGCGGCTTCGCTGCCCGCCAGTGCGGTAAGGCTCTGCCTTACCGTGACGACTCAATCCATTTGAGGCTGCGCCTCCGTCAGATCTTTTTTCGCCACTGGATTTTGTTGATGTCGACAAGCAGCGGCTCGTCTTCCAGAGGCTTCCTATTCCAAAGTCGTACACTTGAATACCTATAGTCTTCAGCTCTCTCTACTAGACCGGCTCTGACAGGATTTTGATGTGTGTAATGCACAGGTTGCATGAACATGGTCTCGCTCGTCAACAGGCGAATGTTGGCATGATGGTCCCAAAGCGAGTAACGGTGACGACGTCGATAGCCTTGATGCCGAAGTTTTTGAAGGGACGACTCGTATCCCTGCTCTTTGAGGCAATCAATTACTCGTCGAGCAACGATGCCGTTGACGTAACGAAGGATAACTTCGGGCTTCTTGTTGCTGTCGGTGATGAGGTGAACGTGATGATAGTAGGCAGGCGAGCTGGGTGAGATTTTGAGCATTGTGAGGAGCGAGGCGTAGCCTCGAATATTCAATCGGTAAGGCATAGTCTTACCGCACTGTTGCGGCGGCAAAGCCGCGAAAGCATCCCGTGTCCCCTTGTCCCCGAGTCCCCGAGTCCCCGCGTCCCGATCCCTAGCCCAGCGCGGCCAGGCACTCAGGCAGACTCCGCTGACGGCAGGTAAACATCGGGGTGTCGCGCAGCGTGTAGGAACTGGCTTTCGTTTCTCGCAACTCCTGCACGAGATCCAGGAAGTCCGCCGGGTGATCGGTTTCAAACGCAACCACGAATTCCTGATCGTCGAGGCCGAACGAATAGGTGGTATGCAGCTTTACGGAGCGATACTTCGTGCCGATGCGAATGTGCTCATCCATCATCTCCTGACGTTGGTCGGCAGTGCGCGCATACCACTCGCGCGTCTTCACAAACGGGTAAACAAAGAGGTAGTCGGACTTGCCGGGAATGATGTGCAGACGATCCTCGACATGCTCAGGATTGTCTCGATCGATGTACATTGAGCGCTTGGTCATGGAGAGGAATGACTGCACCGGCTCGATATACTTAGCCATCTCGGTGGCGTTCAGTCGCGAAGTCATCTCCTGGAGCGGCTCGAGTTCGTAACCAATTCTCCAAATCATGAAGTCAACGTTGGTGCGCAAACCGACCGTCGAGTAGCTGTGAATCAGCAACCGAGGGCGAAAGTCGTTAACCGCTTTAGCGAATTGATCGATGCAGCGCCTTTTGTCGCCATCAGAGAGTAATCGCCATTCCGGACGCGAGCGATAAAAAGTGAAGTTGACAAACTGCCTGGGCAGCTTCGCTTTTTGCTCGTCCAGCTCGATGCAGTTTGGGGCCAGCCGAAGCGAACCTCGTATTGCATTGCCAGAGTCGTTGTCGCTACTCATGTGTTTCTCCACCTCTGCAGCGTTTATTTCGTGATTGGTGTTGCGAAATCGATGAGAATGCTTAGGCGCGAAAGTATTCTGCTCGCTATTTTGTTTGTTTGCAACTTAACGGAATTTACGGCCAGACACATTGCCATGGGTCTTTATTTACACCGTGGCTTCAGCCCAGTGTTTGGTACCGACAAGATAAGTGAATCGCTTTGACGGTTTGCTTCGCGCGGATGATTTTCTGGCGAGAAAACTCAGCGATCCCTCGGACTTCGCGGTGTACTGCGCCGGTGCTATACTGGCCGGGCTTTTTCAATCCATCCCAGTGACTCACGATGGAGACCCAAGGATGAACTCTGTCAAGTTTGCGGTTATCATTTTACTTATCGGATGTTTCACCACCGCCTGCAACAGCTCTCCTACACTAACAACTAATCAAACTCAGCCCTCGGCTACCCCGGCGCCAGCGACAGCCACAGCTACGCCGGATCCCTTAGCTGCAGCGTACGAAAACTTTCAGAAGAGTTGCCAGGGCTGCCACGGCGAAAAGGGTCAGGGCGGCCCTGTGGAGGTTGAAGGGCGAAAGCTGAAGGTCCCCAGTTTAAGCGAAGGTCACGCGCTAAGCCATACCGACGATGAGTTTGTGAGACAGATCTCTGAAGGCGACGACGAGATGCCCGCGTTCAAGGACAAGCTGAGTGCGGAAGAGATCAATGAGTTGGTGAGGTTCATTCGGAAGGAGTTTCAAGGGAAGTAATCATTTTTCCATTTCTCATGATTTACGATTTACCATTTACCAACTTCCGTGCGCACGCGTAGCTCAGTTGGATAGAGCGTTTGACTTCGAATCAAAAGGTCGCAGGTTCGAGCCCTGCCGCGTGCACCATCTCTTCCAAGTTTCCCGGCACTTCTTGCCAACTATTCCTTCCGAGGTGAAAGTATGAACCGAATTGAGGACACTTCTGATCCATCCTCCAAACTTGCCTTGATTGGTTTTCGTTACGACGAAAACTCATCTTTCATGAAGGGAGCTGCTGATGCTCCTCCGCAGATTCGAGCGGCCTTCCGTTCCGATGCCTCGAACTATTGGAGCGAAGAGGGGGTGGATTTAGGCGCGGTAGGAACTTTCTTCGACGCAGGTGACGTCGAGCCGGTGGCGGGAATGGAAATGTTTTCGTTAATCGAAGAATCAGTTAGAACTCTGTTGACCGACAACCTGGCCCCAATCTGTCTGGGCGGAGATCACTCGATCACGTACCCGATCATTCGAGCCGTCAGCGCGAAGTATCCAAAGTTGAACATTCTGCACTTCGATGCTCATCCCGATCTCTACGACGAACTGTTGGGAAACCGCCATTCACATGCGAGCCCGCTTGCGAGAATCATGGAAGAAGGACTGGCCCAGCGACTCGTCCAAATAGGCATCCGCACAATCAATGGACATCAAAGAGTGCAGGCCGATAGATTTGGAGTGGAAATTATTGAGATGAGGCATTGGCGAGACGACCTGACTTTGCGCTTCGATTCGCCCCTGTACATCTCTTTCGATTTAGACGCACTCGATCCGGCTTTTGCTCCCGGCGTCTCTCACCGTGAGCCGGGTGGGCTGTCTACACGACAAGCAATCGGTCTGCTCCAGCGATTGAAAGCGAAGGTCATTGGCGCTGACATTGTGGAATTCAATCCGCGGATGGATTCGGTTCAGACAACAGCAGTTGTTTGTGCGAAGCTTTTAAAAGAGATTGCTGCGAAGATGATGACCTGATATGAGATGATCGGTGTCGAAATCCTGAAAGCCAGCGCCTTTCTGCGCGACACAGTTCTAGAGTCCGTTCAGGCGAAAACCCTTCAGTTGGTCGGAGCCGAAGCATCGTAATTATGAGTCTTGGTCCTACCGACACGAGCAGTGTGAAATTGAGTTTGCATCTGTCATGGAAGACCTCTTTCACGCACTGCCGGTTCGATGAAACCTGTCAATTTCGCTTGAGAACGGTTCAAAACCTCCTTGGTGACGCACGGGGCTACGCATTCACCGCGTCCGCCTCCGTCGCTCCACGTTTTTCCATCGGAATGTAATCCCGACTTCGGTGTCCTAAATAAATCTGTCGTGGGCGCGCGATCTTTTGATCCTGATCCCCCAGCAACTCTACCCACTGTGCCAGCCACCCTGAGGTCCGGGGAATGGCAAACAGCACCGGAAACATGTCGAGGGGAAAACGCATTGCCTGATAGATAATCCCGGAATAAAAGTCGACGTTGGGATAGAGTTTGCGCTTCACGAAGTACTCATCTTCCAACGCAATGCGTTCCAACTCCAGGGCAATATCCAGAAGGGGATCTTTACCCGTCACTTCGAAAACTTCGTAGGCCACCTGCTTGATGATCCGCGCGCGCGGATCGTAATTTTTGTAGACACGATGACCAAAGCCCATCAAACGAAACTCTCCTGTCTTAACGCGCTTTACGTATTCGGGAACCTTATCGAGGGAGCCAATCTCTTTCAGCATTCGCAACACCATTTCGTTCGCCCCGCCGTGCAACGGCCCGTAGAGCGCCGCTGCTGCTCCACCCAACGCTGAAAAAGGATCAGTGTGCGCGCTGCCAATGCTGCGCATGGCGTTGGTGCTGCAGTTTTGTTCGTGGTCGGCATGAAGAATGAAGAGCACACTCAGCGCGCGTTCCAACGCGGGATTGGGCTGATACTTCAGCTCCGTGGTCTTGAACATCATGTTCAGGAAGTTGCCCTCATAGCTCAAATCGTTATCGGGATAAGCGTATTGCATGCCGATGCGGTGACGGAAAGCAAAAGCCGCGATAGTGGGCACTTTGGCAATAAGTCGATAGATCTGCTTACAGCGAATCTCTTCATTGAAAATGTCTTTAGCGTCGGGATAAAAAGTAGAAAGCGCGCCTAACGTAGCTTCAAACATACCCATCGGATGAGCGTTGTAGTGGAAGCCATCAATTACCTTCTTTATGTTCTCATTTATGAAAGTGTGATAGGTGATATTACGCTTCCAGTCGATCAATTGCGTCTCGGTAGGCAACTCGCCGTTGAGCAGCAGGTAGGCGACCTCGAGATAGGTGCTCTTATCGGCGAGCTGATCGATGGGATAACCGCGATACTCCAGGATGCCCTTGTCGCCATCGATGAACGTGATGCGGCTCTTGCATGAAGCCGTGTTCATGAACGCCGGATCGTAGGTCATCAGGCCAAAGTCGTCATCTGAGGACTTGATCTGGCGGAGATCCATAGCCTTTATCGTGCCGTGCTCGATCGGAAGGTCATACTGCTTTCCCGTGCGATTGTCGGTAATGCTCAAGGTGTTGGCACCCATCATCGTTCTCCTAACTGGTTGAACTTTTCCAGGATTGAAAGAGCAGATTAACGCCGACGCGGTCCAGTAATCAAACCCGATGAATCATTCGGTGATGTTTGCAAGCACGAATCCAAACCTTGCTGGCCCGCCTTCCCAACCTGCAAATTCCCCAAATAAGCAGTGTTTCTTGAACCTGCAAATTACCATAGGGCCCTCCTGGGGTTTTTTACACACCCTCTCCCACCGCTCGTTGTTGCTGTCGGGGTATCAACGCATTCTGATCAGACGCACCAGTGCTCGTCTTTCCCGCGCTTTGTTTCAAGGTCCACTCCGGCATACACTAATCAAAACCGTTAATGAACCAAGAATCCTTTTTGACTACGGCCCTGCCGTCCGAGATCGTCGAGTGTCTGAAGCGTGCTCTGGCGGAAGACATCGGACCAGGCGATGTCACAACTAACAGCATTGTGCCCGCCAACTCCATTCTGCGAGGGCGGATCCTGGCGAAAGATGCGGGCGTCGTGGCCGGACTCGATCTCGCGCAAGCTGTGTTTCTTCTGCTCGAGGACAAGGTTGAGTTTATACCGAATGTGGCCGAGGGAGCGCGCGTTACCAGCGGCGCCGTGTTGTCAAATATCTCAGGCTCCGCCCGGGCATTGTTAACGGGCGAGAGAACGGCGCTCAACTTTCTCGGTCGCATGTCAGGAATCGCCACGCTCACTCGCCAGTTTGTTGATCGGGTCTCCGGAACCTCCGCAAGAATTCTCGATACGCGCAAGACGGCGCCCGGCCTCAGGATAATTGACAAACTTGCGGTGAGGCGCGGCGGCGGTGAAAACCATCGCCTGGGACTATTCGATATGGTCTTAATCAAGGACAATCATATCGACTTTGCCGGATCTATCGCAGCGGCTGTTAAGCGCGTGCGTGCTGCCGGAACGAGCCTCGAAATCGAAGTTGAGGCGCGCACGGTAGAGCATGTGAAGGAAGCTTTGGACTTGGGAGTTGAATGCATCCTGCTCGACAACATGACGCTGGAAGTCGTACGTGAGGCAGTTGCCTTGAACGGCGGACGCGCGAAATTGGAAGCCTCCGGAAATGTCACGCTCGAGAACGTTCGCCAAATTGCCGAAACAGGAGTAGACCTTATTTCGGTGGGATCATTGACGCATTCTGCTAAGGTGTTTGACGTGAGCTTGAAGTGGGTCGAGTAACGGTTACGGCGTGGTAGGATCATGGCAATGCCACACAAACGTCAGAACCGAGGAGCGGTGGCGACCGGGTCTGATGCCACTATCAGTCACCCACGAAGAATTCACACTACCGCCGTCGAGCAAGACAAAAGCAACCTGGTCGCTACCGCTCCTCGGTTCTGACGTTGAGCGCAGCCGGAGAAAACCATTGACCATAAATGATCAACTAAACGAACATGATAGCTACACTCGGTAAAGAAACTTCTGCAGCGCAGATTTATGACCAGCTAAAAGAAATGCTGGCTGATGTGGTTCCTGACTTTGAGCTGCGGATGAAATCGGAGATTGCGGCTAAGATCAATCAAGTAAAGGCCGAAAAGAACGCCGTAATCCTGGGTCATAACTATATGGAACCGGCGCTCTTCTATTCGATTCCCGATTACGTTGGCGATTCCCTGGACCTGGCGCGGCGAGCAGCGCAGACCGACAAGGACATCATCGTCTTCTGCGGTGTCAAGTTCATGGCCGAAACCGCCAAGCTGCTTAACCCCACCAAGACGGTTCTGATTCCCTCTGAGAAAGCCGGCTGCTCGCTGGCCGCCAGTATTACCGGCGAAGACGTGCGCGAGCTACGGCGGCGTTTTCCGGGAGTGCCGGTAGTCACGTATGTGAACACTTACGCCGATGTGAAAGCTGAATCCGATATTTGCTGCACATCCTCAAATGCGGTGGCGGTGGTCGAATCGCTAAATACGGACAGGGTGATTTTCCTGCCTGACGAATACCTGGCGAAGAATGTGGCCCGCGAAACTGGCCGTCACATCATCTTCCCGACTACTGATCCGCGTAAGACTGCGGAGGGAGAACTTGACTATCAGATGATCGGATGGCCAGGCCGCTGTGAAGTACATGACAAGTTCACGGTGGAGGACATCGCCAACGTCCGGAAGCAGTTTCCAGACGTAGTGATACTGGCCCACCCGGAGTGCAGCCCGGAAGTAGTGGCCGCCTCCGATTATTCGGGCAGCACGAACGCGATGATCCGTTATGTGGAACAAACTCAGGCGCCTCGCTATCTCTTGCTGACAGAATGTTCGATGGGAGAGAACGTCGCGGCCGCGAATCCCGACAAAGAAATGCTTCGCTTATGCAGCGTAAGATGTCCACACATGAATCAGATTACTTTGGAAGACACGCTGGAGTCGCTGGAAAAGATACAATACGTAATCGAAATCCCGGAAGAGATCCGCGTTCGAGCCGCTCGAGCAGTGGAGCGAATGATCGCGATCGGGTGATCAGACCTAGTCCGGATTATTCACGAACCACGGTGTTTTTCAGTAAGCCTGCGGTAGCAGGCGAAAGCATAAAGACTGGGGCGTGAGCCCCAGGTCACCGCAAAACAAAGAGTCCTAAGCCTGCGAAGGCAGGCGACAGCCCGAACCAAATTCCGC
>JALZJF010000147.1 GCA_030859905.1 Acidobacteriota bacterium | reverse complement strand
CAATAAATTGCCCAAGGAATCACCGTGTATATTTCACGGTCTCGCGTCCCTGTTCGAGCATCTCGCGATTCCAGACAAATCCTGCACGCGAGTAGGTAGCCAACTCGAAATCTTGCGTCAGCTCGAGGCACGAAGTGGGACAGGCTTCCTGGCACAGGGCGCAAAACATGCAACGAGACGTGTCGAAGATAAACTCATCGAGCACCTTCTTCTTACGCGGCTTGCCCGCTACCACGATCTCCACATCCATCGCCAGCACGTCAATGCAGTCTTCGGGACAGGCTATCGCACAGAGGTTGCACGCGATGCACAGCGTGTCGTGCGTTTCGGGATCCATGTTCAGTCTCGGCGCACCGTGAAAACGTGGCGCGACGTCGGGTCGAACCTTGGGATACTGCTCAGTGTAGATGCCCTTACCGCCAACCGAATCGCTATCGGTAACCGCACCAATGTTGTATTTCAGCGTCAGGCCCAGACCCTTTAAGAGATCGGCCATGAAAAAGCGCTTGAGTTTGTCGATGAACTTGGGTTTTGGGACTTTTACTAAAGGCATAATGTTATTGCCGATTGCCGATTTTACTCCGAAGTCCTGATCTCAAATCTGAAATCTCAGATCTGAAATATCTGAAATCTCATACCCGGTCGCTACCGCTCGCGGTTCTGACAAATCTTTTCAAATCTCAGATCCTGCTGCTGGGGCTGCCACCGGGACTGCGGGCTTGCCCTGCGGCAGGTTAACGAGCCTGATGTTTCTTCGCTGTGACTTCAGGTTGAAATCACGCGAGCGCCAATTTATTTTCGACAACAGCAGACCCGTGATGAAGAGCCCGATAACGCCCACGAAGATCATCAGCGCCTTGCCGGTGGCGGTCAGGTTCAGTCCCGCCGAAATCGACTCTATTGTCTTAAACCCGCGCCAGCCATTCAGAGCCTGAACCAGAACAATTCCGAGCCCGGACAGGACAATGTTGATCAATGCCGAAGGGATCAGCCACTTCCATCCTATGTCCATCAACTGGTCGTAGCGGAAGCGCGGCAGCGTCCAGCGCAGCCAGAAGTAAAGATAGAGCACGGCCAATACTTTTATGACAAACACCAGCAAGCTGACTATAACATAGAGATTGTGATGGCCCTGGGCTTCAGTAAACTTGTAAACGAAAGGAAAGTACCAACCGCCGAGATAGACTGTGACGGCGACCGCAGACACCACCACCATTGCGGCATATTCAGCCATGAAGAAGAGCGACCAGCGCATTCCGGAATACTCAGTGTGAAACCCGGCGACGAGTTCTGACTCTGCTTCCGGCAGGTCAAAAGGCGCGCGATTGTTTTCGGCGATCCCGCTCACCAGGAAGATCAAGAAGCCCACCGGCTGATAGAAAATGTACCAGATCGAATCGGCGCCTTGCGCATTGACCATTCCCGAAAGTGAAAGTGTGCGGGCAAACATCAGCGCTCCGACCAGCGCCAGGCCCATCGCGACTTCGTAAGAAATCATCTGCGCGCTCGATCGTAATCCCCCGAGCAGTGCGTACTTTGAGTTTGACGACCATCCGGCAAGTATCAGCGCCAGTACGCCCACGCTGGAAACGGCCAGCACGAATAATAGGCCAATGTTGACGTCCGTGATGATCCCCCAGTCAGGGGCAAACGGAATAACGGCCATGACGATGAACGCTGAAGCAACCGCGATGTAGGGCGCGATGAAAAAGATACCGCGATCCGCTTTGTCTGGAATGAAGTCTTCCTTGGTGAGCAGCTTAATGGCGTCAGCAATGGGTTGCAGTAGCCCCCACGGCCCCACTCGCATCGGTCCGAGTCGGGCTTGCATAAAAGCGGAGATCTTGCGCTCGAGGTAGGTAGCATACGCCACCCACCCTGCCACGAGCGTAACTACCAGCCCAATCTGTATGAACGGCCAGACAACGTTATTGATCGTCTCGGGGCTGAAAAACTTCAGCAGCAGATCGTTTACAAAATTGATTGGGGCAAAAACCAGCACGAGACCTTTCATGTTTACCGGTCAATCTCACCAAGAACAATATCGAGCGTGCCGATAATCGCCACCACATCGGCCACCAGGTGGCCGACGCACATCTGTTTCAGCGCCTGAAGATTAATCAGAGACGGTGGTCGCACACGCATACGCCAGGGCTGCGCCGTGCCATCCGAAACCAGATAGCAGCCAATCTCGCCCTTGGGACCTTCTATCGAGTGGTAGTAGTCGCCCATTGGCAGCTTAATTATCTTCGGCAGCTTTGCGTTCACCGGACCATTAGGCAAATTGTCCAGGGCCTGCCCGACAATGCGTCGCGACTGTCTCATCTCTTCGAGCCGGACGAGATAGCGATCGTAGGTATCGCCATTTTCTCCGAGCGGAATGTCAAAATCCATATCAGCATAAGCCGCATAGGGCCGAGACTTGCGAATATCCCAGGGGACTCCCGATCCCCGCAGCGCCGGGCCTGATAAACCAATCGCGATCGCCTCTTCGGCTGAGATGATACCAATACCCACGGTGCGGCTCAGCCAGATACGATTCTCCGAGAGCACAGTCTCATACTCGTTCAAACGCGTGGGGAAATTGCTGATAAACCGTCGGATGTCAGGCTCGAAGTCGTCATAAGTATCGTTCGGCATGCCGCCGATGCGCCAGGCGTGACACGTCAAGCGGGCGCCAAATTGTCGCTCGAAAATCTTGAGAACCTCCTCGCGCTCCCGCAGCGCCCAAAGCAGGACTGTGACTGCTCCAATGTCCAGCGCGTGGGTCGCTAGCCAGAGCAGGTGGGAAGCGATGCGATTCAGTTCCGTGAGAATGGTGCGGATGTAATGAGCGCGCGGCGGCACAACCAGGCCCATCATCTGCTCGACGGTTTCTACCCAAACCAGTCCGTTAGAGACGGCTGCGATATAATCGAGACGATCCCAGTAAGGGGCAATCATCGTGTACATGCGGTTCTCAGCGATTTTCTCCATGCCGCGATGCAGATAGCCGATATCGCAGTCGAGATCGATAACCGTCTCTCCGTCCAGTTTTAAAATCACGCGCAACACACCATGCGTGGACGGATGCTGAGGCCCCATGTTGAGCACCATCTCAGGGCTATCAAGCAAAGTTTCTCGGGTTGTGGCGATCTCTACCTGGTGCATATGTAACGCAAGCCTCTCAGCCGCAGGGCGCCCAAAAGCAGGGCTTTGAAATTTTTACGCCGCCGCCGGTTCCGGTTCATCGGGAAGGTAGCAGCCGGTTACACTCCACGGCTCGATTATCAAACCAATCTCTCTGGCGATGCCGCTGGCTCGTTTTTCCGCAAGTTTGCTTACTATTGCCTGCGCCGCACTAGCCTTGTTCCAAACATTTCGCGGCGATGCGGTCTCTGTCAAAACGAAACCTGCCACCTTCGCTGCCTCAGGCGACTCAAATACCTTGGCGTCGTAATGAGCGGCAATCTCTTTTGGAGTCATCGGTCCATTTTTGATTGCCAATAGCCAATTGCCGATTGAAGAAACCTCTATTGACGGAATTTGAATCGGCAATTGGAAATCGGCAATCGGCAATTGGTAATTAGAATCACTTGTCCTTGGGCATCACTTCTTTGCCGGCCTGGAGAATTTCACGCATCAAGCGTTCTTGCGGCACCGAAAGGATTTCTAACCCGTAGGCACGCCTCTGCTCCAACTGCTCATGGTTGACTTCAGTCATATCCGGCAGATGTTTCCGGGTCCACTCATTCTCGACAAATTCCAGCGCCACATCCTTCCGGAGCGGATGGCCTTCCCAGTCCGGCGGCAGCAATAGCCGGCGCAAGTCAGGGTGATTTCTAAAGGTCACCCCAAACAGGTCGTACACCTCACGTTCCATCCAGTTTGCCGCTGGCCACACCCCAGTCACACTTTCCGGTCCCACTTCGGTCGTAGCCACGTTTAGGCGAATTCGTTCGTTTGCAGGGATGGAATACAGGTTATAAACAATTTCGAAAGGAGACTCATTACGATCAGGCACATGCACGCAGGTTAGGTCAGAAAGATAATTAAACGGAGTCTCGGGACGGCGCTTTAGGAAATCACAGACTTCCACGATCCTCGGACCGTCGATTCGGACAGACAGTTGTCCGATGAATTCCACTGATTCGATTACTGCACCATTAAATTGCGCTATGAGGCTCTGTACGAGGGGATGATTCGCAGCATCGACGGGTTTAGGACCCTCTTCCTTCTTCTTGACGGGAGCTTTTGGGGCGCTGGTAGCGTTTGATGGCGCCTTCTCGCTTAGAGACTCTTTGACGGCTGCAACTCTTGTCTTGGCCTGCTCAACCATCGCTGCCTTTTCGGCATCGGCCCCGGCAAGAACGCCCGCGGGAGGAATTGCGGAGGGCGGCGGCGTACCTGAGGAATCCGGCTGCTTAGAGCCGTCAGGCCGATCGGGGGATTGTTCGGACGGCGGGTCCGGTTGCCCTGGAGTTCGCTCGTTTTTGTCTTCTTCCATTTGCTCGGCACCGTGTGCTTACTCTTTCCGGATGTGCGATCGGATGTTGCTGGCCGCGCAAAGCTTTCGCGCCTAAGTGTTAATGCAGTTTCAGAAGGACGGCGAGTTGGATTTAAACATGCGATCTATTTACTGTCAACCAAGTTGTTTTTGCGTTCTTTGCGGCCGCAAGTGCCCGCAAAACTTGACCATGCGGGCCTCCGCCCCATATCATGTCTTGTTTGAAAAGGGCACCATTGCCCACTATCACGAAGGACCTTGAGAATCATGAAACCAGAAATTCATCCCGCATATAACGAGATAACTGTTACTTGCGCCTGCGGCGAGACATTTAAGACCCGCTCCACTCGAAAGGGCGACTTGCATGTGGAAATTTGCTCGGGTTGCCATCCGTTTTTTACCGGAAAGCAGAAACTGGTCGATACGGCAGGACGCGTTGACCGGTTTAACAAGCGTTACGGTAAAAAAACCCCGGAAACTACCGCCGCGCAGTAAATGGCCAAGTCTGAGGACAGAAACGAATTGAACCAGAATCGACACTAGCGAACTTCTCATAATCAACGCCGGCGCGAACCGTCGGTCGCTGTTCTGCATGAGTGCACACGCGACTGCCGAAACGCCGGCGTTAGTGTTTTGAAAGGCAGGTATCGGGTACCAGGTGTCGGGTGCCGGATAAAAACTATTTCAAACCGGCACCTGACACCTGGCACCCGGCACCTTGCAAAGGGGATTCTAATTGAGCACAAACGAAAGAGATTTAATTGTGGGCGGACAGGCTGTCATCGAAGGCGTGATGATGCGGACGCCCAACGCTTATGCTGTAGCTGTGCGCAAGGCAGACGGCACGATTGTCAAAATAGCCGCGCGGCTTCCTAAGTGGAGTGACAAATATCCCCTTCTGAAGCTGCCCGTGCTTCGTGGCGGTGCGGTGTTGGTGCAGTCCATGGGCCTCGGTATTAAGGCGCTGAACTATTCGGCCAACGAGGCTTTCGCGGATGCCGAAGTGGCTGAGTCGAAAGAGGTGCGGGTTGCGCTCACTCCGGCTGTGATCGAGGGTGAAGGCGATTTTGCCGGCGTGACCGGCGCTGTGCCCGGGCTGTTCCCTATTCCCACGCAGAAGCGCGCAAAGGATGAAATGAAAAAGGGTGGTACCGGCGCCGCTGCGGGCTCGATCGTCTTTGCTATCATTTTTAACATCCTTCTCTTCATTGCCGCGCCGCTGCTACTGACTAATGCTTTATTCAATGCCGCAGGCTGGGCGCCGTCGCCGGGCGGAGCCGCTGTGTCCGCTACCACCCCACCCAACGCCGGAAGAGCAACGCCTATCGCAGGGGACAGTGCCGATCGGGCCGTTGCAAGCGAAGCCTGGTATGTCGGAACCTGGCGGTCGGCGCGCAGTTATCTTCATCCGGTGCGTCCCTCGATTTCTTTCAACCTGATCGATGGAATGATTCGCATGACGTTTTTCCTGATCATGATTTTTAGCTTTTCACTGTTGAAAGACATCAGACGCGTCTTTCAGTATCACGGTGCAGAACACAAGACGGTCTTCACATGGGAAGCCGGCTTGCCTCTGACCGTGGAGAACGCGCGGCCTCAGCCGCGCCAGCATCCGCGTTGCGGCACCAGTTTCCTGATGGTGGTGATGCTCGTCTCCATCGTTTTGTTCTCTGTCATCAAGTTTGATTCTCTGCTCTATAATTTCCTGGTGCGCCTGGCGCTGTTTCCACTCGTAGCCGGTCTGTCTTACGAGATCATTCGCCTTTCAGCAAGGAAGGAAGCCGGCTGGGTGTTCAAGTTAATTACCCGTCCCGGCGTTTGGCTGCAAAATATCACGACGCAGGAGCCTGACGACCAGCAGTTGGAAGTTGCTATCGAAGCGTTGAAAGAATCGCTTAAACTGGAGCCGCAATTGGGAGAGCCCTCCGCGGCGCCGCTTTCGTGAGAATACCTTGTTCCAGGCTGGCGAACACAGGGCGAGAGGCTGACTACCGATATGTTAGAGAGACTCAAACAAATAGAAACCCGTTACGAAGAACTCTCGCGTGAGCTTTCTTCTCCGGAGCTGCTAGCTGATCATTCCGCTTACAGTAAAGCTGCTAAGCAGGTCAGAGTTCTGGGCGACATTGTGGAGAAATACCGCGCCTGGAACGTTCTCAAAGAGGAACTTGCCGGCGCGCGCGAACTCCTGGACACAGCCGATGACGACGAAATGCGGGAGATGGCGAGTCTTGAAGTTGAGGAGCTCCAGGCAAAACTGGAGTCGACAGAAACCGATCTGAAGTTGCTGCTCATTCCGTCTGATCCCAACGACGAGAAGAACGTGATTGTTGAGATCCGGGCCGGCACCGGCGGTGATGAGGCATCGCTCTTTGCCGCTGAGATGCTCCGGATGTATCAGCGCTATTCCGAAAGGCAGGGCTGGCGTTTTGAGATTCTGGATGCATCTGAATCGGGGATTGGCGGTGTTAAGGAAGCCATCGCACTGATTGAGGGCGACAAAGTTTATTCGAAGCTCAAGCATGAATCAGGCGTCCATCGCGTACAGCGAGTGCCGCAGACTGAGGCCAGCGGCCGCATTCACACGTCTGCGATAACTGTGGCAGTTTTGCCGGAAGCCGAGGAAGTGGACGTCAAAATTGATCCGAAGGATCTGCGTATCGACACCTTCTGTTCTTCGGGACCTGGTGGCCAGTCAGTTAACACAACTTACTCGGCCGTAAGAATTACCCACCTTCCAACCAACCTGGTTGTCTCCATGCAGGACGAAAAGTCGCAGATCAAGAACCGCGAAAAGGCGATGAGAGTCTTGCGGGCCCGCCTGCAGGAACTGGAAGAGCGAAAGCAGCATGATGCTCTGGCCAGCGAGCGGCGCTCACAGGTGGGATCGGGAGATCGCTCGGAGAAGATCCGCACCTACAATTACAAAGATAACCGCGTTACCGATCATCGAATCGGCCTCACGGTGCATCAGCTTGATCAGGTGATCGAAGGTAATCTGGATCCCTTCATCCAGGCTCTCGTTAATCATTACCAGGCGGAGAAACTCAGGTCAGAGGCCGTCGCGGCGTAGCCGCATTTCCGATTGCCGATTGCCAATTGCCGATTGCCAACTCAAAACATTTCCGATTGCCAATTTCCAATTGTCGATTGGTTTGCCTTCGATGGACCGCCGCTGTGATTAAAGCTCACGATTTGTGCCAAACGCCAATCGGAAATCGGCAATTGGCAATTGGCAATTGGCAATCGGAAATGACCGAAATCGGAAATGAGTCAAACTACCCACGTCCTATTGATTCGTCATGGCCAATCTCAGGGTAATGCGGAAGGCCGTTTTGGTGGGCACACCGACACCCCGCTGTCACCGCGAGGACGCGCCGAAGCGCGAAGGACCTCTCTAGCGCTGGCTTCCGAGCCCTTCCGCGCCATCATCTGCAGCGACCTGGCGCGGGCAATTGAGACGGCAAGTCCGCTGGCGAAGTTAGCGGGACTGGACCTCCTAACTGCCGAAGCTTTCCGCGAACGTAGCGTCGGAGTCATGGAGGGTTTAACTTTCGAGGAAGCCGCCGCTCACCATCCGGAACAGTATGCTGCCCTGCTGCGGCGCGATTTTGAACATGTGCTTCTGGGTGGTGAGAGTTACCGACAGACGCTCGATCGCGCTTCAAGGAAACTCGATGAACTGGTCGAACAACACAAAGGCGGGCGGATCGCGATCTACACACACACTGGAACCATCTGCATCCTCACGCTTCACATCATGGGAGCTCTGGATGCGCCCGAGCTAAAGCCCGTATGGATCGCCAGTCAAAACTGTGGAATCAGTCGCTTCGATGTGCGGGACGACGGATTCGTGCGAGTCCTGGCAATCAATGACACGCGGCATCTGGAAGGGTTTTGAGGATTGGTGGCCCAGCTCTCTAGTCAAAGCATGTTCGCAGGTTTCATGAATGACACGAAAGCGCTTTGAGTTTCGTGCGGCTTCGTGTGACTTCGTGGATCGCCCTCCGTGAACAAAACTCGATCCACGAAATCACACGAAGCAACACGAAAAGAACCGCGTAAAGGCAATTGAGAGACACTACACTAGCTGCAAATTTGCTATGAACAATTGGCTCCCACGGAGCCAGGGTCGACAGCATCTGTTCCGGCTTTAGCGCTGAGCAATTCGTGCGCTCTCGGCGGCGGTCCATTCACAAAGAGTTTTTATATCCTCGGGCGAGAGCTTCGCGCCCCAATGAATGCGGGTGTAGGACTGTAGCGGCATCGCGCCGTCTTCGACTTCCTCGCATATCTCTTCGAGCTTCCTGCCGGCCCTACGGCTATCCAGCCTGCCCCATTCCGAAAGATTCATCTGACTTCGCCCGTGGTTGACGTGGTCGATTACAAACCATGAGACTGGCGCCACATTGCTATACCATGGCCAACGCGTCGTGTTCGAATGACAGTCCTGGCAGGAACGATCCAGGATCGCGGCAACTTGCGGAGTCACGTCCAAACGAGCATGAATCGTCTGAGACTGATCCACCGCCGGGTTGGTCCTGGCCGGCCTCACGAACTGCAAACCGATAAGCACAACCACCATAATCATTGCAAGCCATTTGAGAATCTTTAAAGCCTTTTTCACGCCCGCAACCTCCGCCGACGTTGCCAGATAAGTGCAATCATTGAAAACAAGCAGACTATTTTTTTCCTTCCAGTCCTTTAACCTTACCCAACGCACCAGTCCAGACCTTGATCCAGGCCTTTCGTAATCGTGAGTCATTGCTCCAACTAGATTCCAGGGTGGTCTTCCACGCTTTCAGCATCTCTTCATCAAGCTGAAGCACTCCGTCTCGAGTTACTCCGGCGGGGGGCGAACTGAGCGCAACGAGGCGTTCGTAGACTAACGACCGGTCAGTTCCTTCCAGACGCGATAACAAATGCCAAAGTGTCAGAGTGTCGCGCAGTCGAGCCTGCATGAGCACCTGGTTGAGAGCGGACCCGTCTTTTTCGTGAGGTTCGAAATCTAATTTGGACAGAGCCTGACGGAAGCTCTCAGGTGCGTCTTCAAAATAAGGAGTGCCGGGTCCAATACCCCGACGCGTCGCGCATGCTGCCCCCGCAGGCACCATTGATTCTCTGTTTCTTAGTTGCAGCGCTACCCAGCCGGACGTTACGCGCAGGAGGCTGCCACCATCATCGTCTACTTCGAGCGTGTATGCGCAGCCGAGGTCCGCCGCAACGGCCGAAGGGGTGTCGACGAAAAACAACCGTGGCGGTGCCCAGATATGTGCGCTCAAACGTCCGCGCGCCAGCTCCAGCCGGTGTTCCGTCGGTCGAGTCTGCACTAATTTCACTCGTGAGTTTGGATCGATCTCGACTTGCCCAATGAAACCCACCTGGATCTTTGCGCGCGAGACATTGTCTGTCTCCAGCCATTGCCCGACAGCGAGGCGGCTTTTTTCGTTCATTCTCGCTGAGCCAATCCACGGTGAGCCGTTGAGTCGAGACACCTCCCATGATGGTCTCGATTCCTGTTTGTAGAACCAGAAGGCCACCAGGCCTAACGCGATAACCAGGGTCGCGGCGATCGCCAGAGGACGCGGCTGCCAGCTTCGAGCGGCGGACTTTACTGGTTTATCAGAAGCAGCCTGGCCCGTACTCCTCTGCGCATCTAAGCGAGCTTCGAGATCCTCCCAAAGAGAATCAGGCGCCTTCATCTGCGGCAACCGCTCAGCAAACTTCGCACCCAATTTGATCTCTTCAAAATCCGTTCGGCACTGAGGGCAACCAATCAGGTGCTCTGCAACCCCGCTGGCATCGTGACGCGACAGCTCCCCGTGGCAATAGGCGGATAGTTCCTTTGTAACGTGCTTCGCAAACATCTCTATTCCCCCAAGACTACCTGATCGCGCAGATGCGCCAACCGCCGCGCCAGTTCCTTGTGGCCGCGATTGAGTCGAGAGGCCACTGTACCTTTCGAACAACCCAGAACTTCTGCAATTTCCTCATAAGAAAGTCCCTCAACATACTTAAGCAGTACCGGCATGCGAAACTTTGGTTTTAGTTCGCTGATCGCAGCCTTCACGGAATCGGCAAGTTCCCTCCGCTCGTATGGTCGCTCCGGTGTTTTTCGTTCGCTACTCGTATACAACGCAACAGTCCCCCCAAAACCAAGATGACGTTTTCTTCGTCGCTGCTCGTCGATACAGGTATTTACCACCAGCCGATGTAACCAGGTCGTAAATTGAGACTCTCCGCGAAACTGCCCGATGGTGGTAATCAATTTCAAAAAGATCTGCTGAGTAATATCGCCGGCGGCGGTCTGATCTCCATGGAATGAATAAACGGCTATTGAAAACACTTTGTCCTTATAGGCTTCGAAGAGCAGCCGAAACGCTTCCCGGTCGCCCCGCTGGCAGTCTTTGATTACCCGTTCGTCAATTAAGGGTTCGGACATTACAGCGAGCCGCTCCATCAGTCCCTCCATCCGCTCACTTCTCATATTTTAGACGGAGGCTGAACGGAATTTCTTCCAGGAAATAACTTTGGCTCAGATCAGTACCATTTGCCGTAGCCAATGGATGCAAGACTCATCCTGCCCTCCACACTCCACGTCAGTACGGTTTGCCGTAGCCAATGGATGCCAGACTCATCCTGCCCAACACCACTCCACCTCAGCACCATTTGCCGTAGCCAATGGATGCCACATTCAACCCAGCCCATCCCACTCCACTTCAGTACGATTTGCCGGTAGCCCAGCACTTAACCCATCTAGATCCGCTCATTGTGAAATCTCATTCTCTCGCTTGCCCTTACGTAACCTAAGAAATACAATTTCGTGCAACTTAGCCTCACACAAAGGAGTCCTCAGATGCCTCATCCTCACTTTGAGACTGACAACGAACGGATCCCACTTGCATACCTAATTACATTCCGAAGCTACGGCACTTGGCTTCATGGTGACGAGCGCGGATCAGTAGATCGTTTTCATAACGTTTACGGAACCCGACGGTTGCCGGCCAATAGGCAGCGAGAGCAGTATGAACAGCGCTTACTCGCTTTGCGGCCTGTCAAGCTAAACCCTGGGAAGAGAGCGGCAGTGGAAAAAGGAATTCGAGAGACCTGCGCGATCCGCAAGTGGCTCCTCCTGGCTTTCAACATCCGCACAAATCACGTGCACGCAGTTGTCTCTGCCAATAGTCCCGCTTGGCTTGTCCTGAATGCTTTAAAGGCAAACGCCACGCGCAGTCTGAGAGAAGCTGGTTGTTGGCGCAATGAGCGGAGTCCATGGGCGCGCCGGGGCAGCAAGAGACGTCTTTGGACCGAGAAGCAAGTGGCCGATGCCATCGCGTACGTACTTTATGATCAGGGTGAGCCCTTGCCTTGAGGCGGGCTAGCTCTGCATCCATTAGCTGCGACAAATGATTCTGAGCGGTGGATGAATCTGGCAGCCATTGGGTACTGTGGTTGAGTGGTGCCGGGCGGGTTGAATCTGGCATCCATTGGCTACCGCAAATGGTTCTGTGGCGCCGGCCGAGTTGAATCTGGCATCCATTGGCTACCGCAAATGGTTCTGTGGTGCTGGGCGGGTTTAACTATACTGCGGATGGTTGCGCGATTATTGAGTGACGCGCACGAGTAGCTCGGTTCCGGACTCGAGCTTCAATTCCTTGCTACCCTGAACAGCTAACGAGCCGGCGCCACCTGCCCCACCCAAAATCAATCCGATGGCCGCCCCTTTGCGGCCACCTGCGATAGCACCAATGATGGCGCCGCCCGCAGCGCCGATACCGGAGCGTTTTAGAGTTTGGTTCCCGCGGCCACCTGACTCAACCCCTCCTTCATCATCAGCTCGCCCCGCGTTGGCGCCGTAAACCCGAGTGATATATCCACGCAGCGTTCCCCTGCGGCCGTCACGCAACTCGATCGAGTTAAAAGCCAGGTTCATCGAAGTGCGCCCTTTGACTTTTCCTGATTTCCGAATCGAGCTGACATGGCCGGTAACAGTTGCTTCATCAAATCGGGCTGGAGCGATCACAGTGGCGGTGAATCTGTCCCCAACGCGTGAGTCCTTGCTCGACACCGAATCTTCGAGCCTAACCTTGAGATTGGTACCTACTGGTACAAGGCGCACCGCGGGTCTGCGAGCGGAGCGCCTAATCCTCGGCTTCGTCTGCGCTTCTACGATAATTCCCGAGGACAGCAAAGTTCCAATAATTATGAACACGAGCAATAGTTTCTGCGCGGAATTCTTCTTCATTGTGTTTCTCCTGGAAGGGCTGCGGTGGCGCGGCTTTCTTTTAGTGGCCGCTGAAAAAATGCTTCAGGACGCAAAGGCCCCAAATTTGGGGTGCGGCGGCAGAGCGAAGCGGCGACTGCGCTTGGATTCGTGTCTCATTGAGGCTAGTCAGGCAGTAACGCAGCTTTATCCAAAGCGGCGTCGCGCTACGCTTGCCGCCGCACTCCAGGGGGAACCTCTGCCGAGTCTAGTTCAGTAATGTCTGGCAACTCGTCATCACCTTCAAGACTGCGCTGCCGATGCACTGACCCGTCGGACTCGAATATGTAAGCCGAGGGCGCCTCGCGCATGATGATGTCTTGCAAGCGCATCAGGCCATAGAGCAATGCTTCGGGTCGCGGGGGGCAGCCGGGAATGTAAACGTCCACGGGAATGCAACGATCTACGCCTTGCATCGTCGAGTAAGAATCAAATGGTCCGCCGGTAGAAGCACAGGCGCCCATGGCTATAGCCCACTTCGGTTCAGGCATCTGTTCGTAGACTCTGCGCACGACCGGTCCCATTTTCAAAGTCACAGTCCCGGCAATAATGATCAGGTCGCTCTGCCTGGGGCTGGGTCGGAAAACACCTGCTCCAAATCGATCTATATCAAAACGGCCGGCCCCGGTGGCGATCATTTCTATCGCGCAACACGCCAGCCCAAAAGTCATAGGCCAAAGCGCGGACTTGCGGGCCCAGTT
>JALZJF010000135.1 GCA_030859905.1 Acidobacteriota bacterium | reverse complement strand
CACTGGGGCGTGAGCCCCAGGCCTCTGCAAACAAAGAGTCCTAAGCCTGCGAAGGCAGGTGACAGCCCGAACCAAATTCCGCGCTCGTCTCAAACAACACGCTGCCGCCCGTTAACACGGGCTGATGCTATCTTCGTTGCTTTCCTGGGGCTCACGCCCCAGGGCGGGGTCCCCAGCCGAGCATCTCGGCTGGGGTGCGAGACTTTACGCTGCCGCCTGCTACCGCAGGCTGGACTGAATGCTGGTTCATGAATAATCCGGGCTAGGAGGTTCGACAATGAGTTTGCTTGACCCCAAAGCCATTGTTCACTTTGCCGGTAATGATTTTTTCGTCGCTATCACTCCATCCAAACACGCGCTGACGCTCGACACAGATCACACTCGCGGCGCAGCCCCCAGCCCGATGGAACTTCTACTCATTGCCCTGGGGAGCTGCACGGCAGTCGATGTTATTGGCATCCTAAAAAAGAAACGTGTGGACGTTAAGGATTACCGCGTGGAAGTGCGTGGCGAGCGGCGCGACGACCACCCGCGCAGCTTTTCAATGATGGAAGTACATCACATCGTCACGGGTCGAAATATCTCCGAGAAGTCGGTGGCGCAGGCAATTGAGCTTTCCCAAGCAAAATATTGCAGTGTTGCCGCTACCTTAAGACCAACGGCGGAAATCTTTTCGAGTTTCGAGATCATCGAAGCATAGGTCGCCCGAGGGGAGTACAAAAAACAGCAAATGAGTAACCTGCAACTTTTAATGACGTCATCTTTATCTCTGGTAGTGACTTTGAGCGTAGGCCAGATCAATCCGGCGAACTTGACAGTAAAGAGCTCGAGGGCCCGGCCCGTGGCCGGATCAGTTCAATCGGCCAACGACGGCGCGCTGGCTTCGGTGCGTCGAAGCGATGACAGCTCCCGTAGTTCAGATAAGAGACTCTTGCGTTTGAGTCCGGTAGAACATCTGCGCCGAGCCAATGTCTACATGACCAACCGCGCTTTCGAAGAGGCGCGCGAGCACTGGAGAGCTTTTATCGACTATTACCCTCAGGAAGCCAGAGTGGCGGAAGCCCTACTGGGCATCGGCAGGTCATATCTGCAGTCGCGCCTTAATGCGGAGGCCGTATCCACCTTCGATCAACTCGCGCGCGACTACGCTTCAACCCGGGAGGGCCGTGAAGGAGTTAATTTCAGCGCCGCAGCCCTGCTACGCATGGGTAAACCTTCAAATGCCGCGGACCGATATGCCCAGTACATCGATCGCTTCGCTCATGGTGAGCGCATCGACACCGCTCATTTGAATGTCATCGACGCACTCCGCGAAGCAGGTCGCTCTCAGGAAGCGATTACCTGGATCGGGCGCACCAGACAGCGATTTGCAGGCACACCAACCGAAACCAACGCTCTCTTTGCAAGGCTGCGCCTGGACGTCGCCGAAGCAGATTGGCAGCAAGCAGTGATGACGGCGGATGAGCTCAGCCGAAAGCGGATCCCGAAGGGAGTGCTGACAACTCATTCTGAAATTGCTTATCTGAAAGCTTACAGTCTGGACCGGGCCGGCAAACGACGCGCAGCGATTGACGCTTACCTCTCCATCCCGGATTCGCCGGACTCTTACTACGGTTGGCTGGCAGGCGAACGACTCGGCGAGCTCGCTGAGGGTAGCGGTAACGCAGTTAAGGAACGAAGCGCCCGCGTCGAGTCTCAAATCGCTAACGCTGCCGCCCATTATCCGGCGCCTTATCGACAGGCGATTCTTAAGACTGCGAAAGCGCGCAAACTCGATCCACGTTTTATCCTTGCGATCATTCGTCAGGAGAGTGTGTTCCGCCCAACGGCGAAATCACCCGCGGGCGCGCGAGGCCTGCTGCAGATTACTATCGACACTGCTCGGAAGTATGCACTGGGAGCTGGGCTCAGCAGCCTGGACGAAAATGATCTCTACCGGCCGGAGACCTCCATCATGGTCGGCGGTGAGTATCTGGCTGACCTGGAGAAGATGTTTCCCAATATGCTCGAAGCAGTGGCTGCGTCATACAACGGTGGTGAAGATAATGTGGCACGCTGGATGAAACGCGCCCAACACAAGGACCCCGGCGTTTTCACTGCTGAGATCGGCTTTGAAGAAACCAAGGGTTACGTGCAGAAAGTGATGGCTAACTATCGCGCTTACCGACAACTCTACACAGCCGACCTCATCAGAAAATAATCAAGGTTCGGGGCTGAACCGGCGGTCTTCAAAACCTGTGGCGCCCTCACGTCTGCGCAAGGAATCAGACCGATCATATGGACGCGGCAGGATGCCCAAGCGAACTAATGCCGGATAATACTCATACCTCAGAGTTACTTCAGCCGCCGGTCGTGAATCCAGATCCATATTCACCCAACGAACGTCGTTTCTCACTGAGCGCCCGATCCCCGTTGCCGCGTATTCGTCATCCGGCACACGGGTGATCGAATCCCTGCGCTCCTTCGCAGATCCCGGTGCTGCTGCGGACGCTGTAGGGGCTTCGGATCGCTTCCCGCTTCCGGCGCCGTCTTCTTCAGAACGCGGATGGGGGCGCGGTGGCGGGGCAATAGGAATGGGAATCGGCCTTATCTCACGGAAGAAAACCGCTGAGATCAACCCTAGATTGGAAGTCCGGCCCAGCTTGGCTGCATACGAATCGCGTTCGGTGGTGAAGTAGAACCGACGCGCCCGTTCAGAACTCATCTGCCAGCCCCCGATCTGAATTGTACCGTAGGGCTCAACCACCCATTTACTGGCATTCCATGCTGATGTCCGCCGCGCATCTATCGAGTTTAGCCCGTCCACCGACAAGGCGACCGCCACTCGATAAGGCAGTGGATTGCGGATCCTCACCTCGTATTCGGCGCCCGCTATTGCTTCTACATAGGATTTTCCCCGGGCACGGTACTCCTGCTGGGATCTACCATTGACCAGCACATCAATCCCGAACCGGCTATCAACGGCGATCGGCCGGTGCTGTTTGGACGGGTAGTTTGCAACCGCGGCTTCACTCGGAGCCATTGAAAACAAAAGGGCCCCGGCGGCAACAATCCCTAGTGCGGTGCAGCAAGCTGTTATTGCGGTTTTTCTCATGCTTTTCTCCTGGCAATACGAAATAGCGGTTCGACCTGTCAGGAGAACGCTTCAGGCTTCGAATCTTGCGGGGTGGCGTACTTGTGGATTGAGTAAAGACGACCGTAAGGCTACAATGGCGCGCTGACTTCCCCCCCATGATTTACTGCCCGGTGCAATACCCGATCCAGCGACTGAGAGTTAGGAGAGTCTGATGGAGTATGTACTGACCGCAACTAAGAATGAGGCTAAGGCGGGTTCGTATTACGACAAGATTGCGCGCCTTTACGATCTCACCTTCAAGCTGAACGGCTACGGGCGCTCGCTCGATCAGTATCTCGCGCTTAACCCGATTTCGCTCACGCGCGGCGCGCGCATACTGGACGCCGGTTGCGGCACGGGTCTGCTAACTCTTGCTCTCTTACGTGCCATCCGGTTTCCGGTAAGCGTTACCGCGTTGGACCTATCAGCAACTTCAGTAGTTGAGGCGAAGAAGGCAGTGTCACAAAGCCCAGGACGTACTCGAGATGTGAGCTTTGCGCAAGGTAACGTTCTGTCGTTGCCGTTCGCGGATAACGCTTTTGATCTCGTGGTCACCAGCGGGGCCCTGGAATACGTTCCTCTCAAAGAGGGGTTGGACGAACTGGCCAGAGTGATCGCGCCGGAGGGTCATCTACTTCATCTTCCTTGCAGGCCAACGCCGGCGAGCGCGTTTCTGGAGATCCTGTTCCGCTTCAAGTCACATTCACCGCGCGCCGTCTTGCGAAACACCGAGCGCCACTTTCGCGTGCTTCATCACTACCGCTTCCGGCCGCTCGAGATCATCGGTTGGAGCAAGTCAGCAATCCTCGCGCAGAAGCACTAGTGGTCCTGTCTCTAAAGTGCGCTGACAAATTCGTCAAGGCCAGGAATGACAGATTGCTCAAATTAATTGATACGAAACCCCATCCCGTAGGGATGGAATGTTTCCCAGGTTTTCGCGTCATTTGATTAGGAGTCTTGATCGCCCGAGAGGCTCTCCGCCTTCGATGAATCCCCGGGACCTTGAGGAGCCCTCCTTAACAGCCGGGCTGCCGCCCCGGAGTGGCGCCCCGCCTAGCAGCGACCGATCGCATCGAACCTGTTCCGAGGCCCCAGAGAGAGCAGATCATTTCAAAGGGGCCAGGCGAATAATCCGATCATCATCCCGAGCCGGTTTACCCCGCCCATCCTGATTCGACGTTGAAAAATAGATAGCGCCGTCAGGGCCTTCGGCTACCTCGCGAATGCGACCGTATTCTCCCTGGAGCAGCGCCTCCTGGCTTACCACCCGGCGTCCGTCAAGAACTACCCGGATGATACGTTCGCCGCGCAAGCAACCGAAAAAGAAATTGCCTCGAAACTGCGGAAAAACTGAACCGCGATAGAACGCCCCACTAGCGGGCGCAACCGCCGGCGTATATTCCAGCAAGGGCGCCTCGAGTCCGGCGCGGGTTTCTTTATGGTGGATCAACGGCCAGCCGTAATTCTTGCCTCGTTCGACTACATTGACTTCGTCGCCGCCACCCGGCCCATCAAAGCCAGATGGGCCGTGCTCGGTCTGAAACATCAGATTGGTCCCCGGCTGCCAGTCCATTCCCTGCGCGTTGCGGTGACCGTACGACCAGATCTCCGGTCGCGCATTCTGTTGTCCTATAAAAGGGTTGTCAGTCGGAATGGAGCCATCGTCATTCAAGCGCAGAGTTTTGCCGGCTAGTGAATCGAGTCTTTGTGCCAACCCGCGCTCAGTGGCGTCGCCGGTGGTGATATAAAGCTTGGCGTCCGGACCAAAGCCCAGCCTGCACCCGGCATGGTACTGAGCAGCAGGAATATTTTCAATTATGACTTTGCGATCTGTAAGACCGGTTTCGGTTTCACGGTAACGCACCACTCGCACAAGCTGGCTCTCACCCTTGTAGGCATAGGAAAGGTACAGGAAATGATTGTCAGCAAACTGAGGATGGAGTGCGAGACTCATCAGACCACTCTCACCTGACGATTCAACATCGGTGAGAACGACGAGGGACTGCGAGCGCAACTGGCCATTCACGACCACCCGTACCCGGCCCGGCCGCTCGGTGAAGAACATCCGCCCGTCAGGAGCCCACGCTATGGACCAGGGCACCTGCAGCCCCGCCACCACAGTCTCGACCTTGAAGCTAACCTCGCTGGCGGATGAGCTTTCAATCTCGCCCGCGCCCCGACCCGGTGGAGGCTGCCCGCAAGACAGTGCCAGCGAGATAAGTACGGCTACTGCGGAGTACGTACTCACTCTAATTCGCCGAGTAACGCGGCACTCAGTGTTGAATATACTCATGGAGCAGTTTTATTTCATCCCCTTGTTCGCTCAGCTCGACCCTCATAAGGTCGCGCATCGAGAGCATCCCTACCCAACGCTCGCCATCCACTACCGGCAGATGGCGGGTTCCGATCAATTCCATACGTTCGAGCGCTTGATGCGGAGTCTCATCGCAGCGGATGACAGCGCGCAGCTCGCTGGTCACGTCTCCCACTTTTATTGACGAGGGGTCGTGCTTTTGCAGCACGACTCGCTTAACCACATCTCTTTCGGAAAAGACACCCAGCAGCTTTCCGCCGTCGTCCATTACACAAACGGCGCCAACATTTCGCGCGGCCATAAACTCTGCCGCATCCTGAACGGACGCCGAAGATTTCATGGAGTAAGGCTCTCGGTTCCGAATGACATCTCTAATCAACATCACAACGGGCCTCCTCACTGTCTGGGTGGTGGCGTCGATATTATAAGAAAACGACGCATCTGTCTGTAGGCTGATCGAATTAAATAGCCGTACTCTTTTCGTGTCGGTTCGTGTGATTTCGTGGATCGTTCTTGGTTTTTCAGCAGCCCGCTAGAGGAGCGCTCTGGGTTAACTGAAGAGATTTGCCTGTGCCGAAGGACGGCGAAACGTGGTCCGAGACCTCGATACGTGCTCATGCTTCTTGTTAAAACCTAATCTTTCACAGTGAATTCTAAACAAGCGCTCAGTAGCCTCCCAGTATTGGCCCTTCCCTCGCATTCGTTCGCCAAATACACTCGAGTTCATTTTGCCGTCGCGCGCTTCGCGGATTCGATTCAGTATGCGTTCTGCCTTGCTGGGCAGCTTCTCGCGCAAGCGTTCCTCAAAGTAAGGCGCTACGCTTCCCGGTAATCGGAGCATGTTGATGAAAGCGCTAGTCGCTCCTGCCTCCTTTGCGCGTTTCAGGAGCACAGGAATGTCAGTGCTCAGCCCCGGGATCACCGGGGCGATGCCAATACCGACTTTGATTCCCGCGGCAGCGAGATCCGCCATGGCATGGAAGCGGGCATCGGGCAGGGGCGCAAAAGGCTCCACGGCTCTAGCTGACTCTCGATCGGTAAATGGAATAGTAAAAAAAACTCCGAGGCTCGCTTCGCGCGTAAGTTTCTGCAACACCTCGATGTCTCTGCGAATCAGAGCGGACTTTGTAATGATGCCTACGGGATTTCGAAACTCCGCGCAGATTTCGAGACACTGCCTCGTGAGCTGGTAATGCGATTCGAGGGGCAGGTACGGATCGGAGGTGAACGAGAACACTATTTCGTCGCCTTTCCACGAAGGCTTCATTAGTTCCTTCCGCAGCAATTCAGGCGCTTTAAGTTTTACGACGATCTTGCGGTCAAAGTCGGTCCCCGCGCCATATCCAAGGTATTCGTGGGTGGGGCGGCTAAAGCAGTAAGTGCATCCATGGATGCATCCGCGATAACAGTTGACGGTATAGTCGAAGCCCACATCCGGGCTGTCATTATGGGTAATGATTGAGCGAGTCTCGGTCTCTTCAAAGACCTCGAGCTTCGCTTCGGGCGGCTCGCCCAGCCATTCAACCGAATGGGTCAGCCACGGGTTTGGCGGATTTTCGACGTAGTGCATGATTGCAATCTTGTGTTACCGATGCAACAGAGCTTACCAGATGGCAAGTCGATCTGGCGAGGCTACCCGAGGGGAGGGTGAGGGAGGGTGCGTACGTTAATTCGCAAGTTGGGAAGGCGGACCCTGTCCCCGCTCGCCTTGGAAAGCCATCGCCATTAAGCTAGAACCTTTCAGCTCCAACACCTCTCAGGTCGGGAAGGCGGACCCTGTCCCCGCCTCAAGCTTAAAGTCACTCAGCAAACTCCATATCCTCATCTCCTCTTTTCAAAGCTGTACCAGCCCATCTCTTTCATCGCCTTAGACAGCTTCTCGGAATCTTCCGGCCACCACCAGTCATGATCCACGGCCAAAGGCTCATCACCCTGTGAGTAAAACGAACGGAACCCCGACCAGTAGTAGTCTTTGGCAGATCTTACTAAGCCCGCCTTCACCGGGTTGGCGTGGATGTAGTTAATCTTCTGCCAGATCATCCACCCGCTCCACAACGCCACATCTTTGAAGCTTTCTTGCCAGACCTGGTGTCCTTTATCCGTTTCAGGAAAAACAAAGCGGCTGTTTGCCCGAACGATTGCCTTCGCGGAAACCGCTTTCAAGTGGCCCGTGAATTCCTTGATGCGACCATCCCGAGGATTGGCTATCAGATGAACGTGATCCGGCATTAGCACATAAGTGATCAACTTGCTGGGCCAACTGCGATTTAGTTTCTGAAGCTCATCAAGGAAAACCTTGCAGCATTCGGGGTCACAGAAGACAGGGGTGCGGTTAAGGAAGTTCCCGGTAATATAGTGGAGTGCGCCTGGGAGATTGAGGTTTGACCATTTGCGAGCCATGTGAGGAAGCTCCTTTGGAGATGATAACTGAATTCTTACTCTAAAGGATTTTTGATTTCGGCGTAAGAGCGGGGACAGGGTCCGCCTTCCTCACCTGCAAGTTAGCGGGCCTTGGGCCGTCCTTTTGGGATTGGGTCTCGCCTGCGACCTGCAAGATCCAAGCAAACCGCACCAACCCGCGCTGTTGGGGTGGCGAGAAGGGTTCAAGGCTCAGAGCCGCGAGCTTCCTCCCAGGTAACAAAGAAGAAGCGGTATTGGTCAGGGTCTTGCAACGTGATAAACCGCCCTCCCCACCCTTCTTCGATCGGCGGTTTCAATTCAACCCCGCGTTCTCGCAATCGCTCGTAAAAGTCATCGACATCCTGGACGCCGAGAAAGAAATGAGCGCCGCGCCCACGTCGCAGCATCGTCTCCAGATTCTGGGCTACGGTAATTTTCAGCCGGCCGGCGCGTAACGTAGCCATGGGCGGATCGTTTTCGGGGTTATGTGATTCGATTTCGAAACCCAGCTCCTCGTGGTAAAACTCCAGCGACTCCTCCAGGTTGTTCACTTCAAGAAAAAGTAAATCTAGTCCGGTTACGGTCATATAGCGCTCGCCTAGCTGCTCCATCAAACGCTGGAGAAGAGAAGATAGATACCGTAACCGGCGGCCACCACCGCACTCCAAAACATCGCCTCCTGCGCCAGCGTATGCCGGCGAAATGGGTGCGCAGCGGGGAGCGATGCCTTAACCGCAATCATCGCACTGCGGGCCATCATCACTCCGAAGAAAATTACGAAAACCGCGAGTATTGCCAGAGGCCACAGAAACCAGATCCATTGAGAGCGAACCACAAACAACAAGAACAAGCCTACCAACAGACAAAGAAGGGCGCTCAGACAGTGACCAAATACGCCGGTGTCTCGAGCAGATGGAGCTGAGGCGGGACGAAAGACTCCCGTCAGGGGCTTGCTTCGTTGGTCATCGTAGTCGCGACGGATTGTTTCGTCCTTCAGTACTGTATAGGCCTCGTTGAGAGACTTCATTTCTTCTTCGCTGCCGCCCCGATCCGGATGAAGATGAGCCGCCAGCCGTTTGTAAAGTCTATCGATATCGGGGCGTGATGCGCCTTCATCCGCACCCAGCACCGCGTAGTAGTCTTTGCTTGCATCGAACTTGCTCATTGATGGAGCTTCGATTTTAACAAACTGCTGCAAAACAAACACGATCCACGAAACTGCGCGAACGAACACGAAAATTTATTAGTGGAATTTCGTGGTATTTCGTGGATCGTTCTGCTTCTTAGTCTCCGGAGGCTTCGGTAGTTATGTTAACCTTCGCTTTAAATTCGATGAGGGGTTCATGACATGGCACAAACCTTCGCCCCCGGCGATGATCTTATTTTTCAACTCGAGAGCGGCTATGGTTTGCTGCGCGTGCTGGCGGTCGATGGCCAGGGACCGGGAACCGTTTGGCATCTGCTGGCTTACGATGATTTTTATCCCAACGTGGAAGCCGCGGAAGAAGCTCTGGCTAAACCTGGCTTCCTGACCGTGCGCAGAGCGCATTTGGCTTTAACCGACCGGGCCTTCGAGCGTACACCTGCAGCGCTGCTGGGCAATCGCCCCGTGAGCGAGCATGAGCTCTTGCCCTATCGGCGATGGCTTACAGCGGAAGAGAGGGACGTATCCGATCGCTCGGCGCTCCTAATGCTTGGAATACGCTGAAGAGAGTTCCTGTAGTTACAGAACCCCTTCAACTAGCTAACGCGAACTTGTTATTCCTGGTAATTCAGGCGGCTTGCCAATCAAAAGTAGGTAAATTAGGGATGCCACGGGCTCGTCCCGTGGAGTCTCACGCTAGCTGCTACTGTAGCGCCATATACTACCTTGAGCTGAAAGATGCCACGGGCTTGTCCCGTGGAGCCTCACGCTAGCTGCTACTGTAGCGCCATATACTACCTTGAGCTGAAAGATGCCACGGGCTTGTCCCGTGGAGTTTCACATTGGTTGCCACACAGCCGGCCTCGGAGGTAGCAGCAAACGTGAACCTCCACCGGGCAAGCCGGTGGCATCCTCGCGGCATGGGATTCAGGACCCGGTCTTAGCGGCAAGCGTGAATCTCCACCGGGCAAGCCGGTGGCATCCTCGCGGCATGGGATTCAGGACCCGGTCTTAGCAGCAAACGTGAACCTCCACCGGGCAAGCCGGTGGCATCCTCGCGGCATGGGATTCAGGCCCGGTCTTAGCGGCAAACGTGAACCTCCACCGGGCAAACCGGTGGCATCCTCGCGGCATGGGATTCAGGCCCGGTCTTAGCGGCAAGCGTGAACCTCCACCGGGCAAGCCGGTGGCATCCTCGCGGCATGGGATTCAGGACCCGGTCTTAGCGGCAAACGTGAACCTCCACCGGGCAAGCCGGGTGGCATCAAAAGCCGCATCGGTCAACTTACGGTCCGAATCTTTGCTTGTATTCGCCGGCGAGAAGAAATGCTTTCACCATCTCAGCGTTGACGAAGTTGCCGTTGAACTGGTTGAGTTTGCCCAACCAGAAATTGTACCCGCCAAAGTCTGCATCCGGTGCGTCGTTAGGATTCCTTCTTAGGTAACCAAAATACTGCATCAGCACGAATGCCTTGTTGAATTCCTGCTGCGTCAAGGTGGAGTGCTCTGCCACGCTCCTCAGCACACGAGCCCGTGCCCCCGTATCTACGCTCGTACCAGCACCGGCAAACTCGTTGATAGCCGCTGTCCGCTCTTCCGTCGATGGTGTGACAACAGCATTCGCGAACAGCGCGTCAACAAACTGAGCGGGGGTTAACGTCGTTGGGTGAACAGCAACAAAGCGAGTTCGCGTCACAAAGTCCGCGGCATACGCAATCTTATTATTCTCAAGCTGTTGCTCCCAGCCCGTCTGCCCGACCACCACTCCTTTGCCAATCTGCTGCGTATCCGGCAAGAACTCATTGAACCTCACCGGCACCGATGCACCCGAGACATTTCCGTAGCCCGCTTTGTACATGCGGTAGACCAGATAGCCGGTTTGCTGAAACTCGATCGAAAGGAAAAAGGCTGCGGAAACGTTGATGCGCCTAAGCTCAGCGCACGCCGTGTCCGTTCCACAGGAAGTAATCTGATCAGTCCAGAAGCTGAAACCACTAGCGTCGGGTTCCCGGTTGAGGAAGTCGAGGTAATGTTGCCGTACAAAGAAGGCAGACTGGACAATCGGATTGGCCTCATTCGTGCTGTCGTTGTCATTGATCGTGATAGTGGCGGTAGTCGGTGGGCCAAGGCTGCTACCCGTAAGAGCGGTGAGACTGATGGTAAAGCTCTCACTTCCCTCCGCATACGAATCATCTACGATCGGTATGGAGATAATTTTTGACGTTTCCCCCGCGGCGAACTTGATAGTTCCTATAGCCGGGGAGTAATCGCAGCGAGACGATGCGCTGCCATTATGAACATTGCAGGCATTCGACCCCGCGCTATCAGCCGTTGCGTAGCCGACCGTCGTAGTACCCGAAGTATTGCCCAGGCGATTGATGGTGATGTCTACGCTGCCCTCCCCTTCATTTACGCCGAAACTTGTGGCGCCCAGAGCGACCACGCTGGATGCAGCTGAAGTCTGAAATTGACCACGAATCTCCCCATTAGGAAACGTGCCGGTATGGACATTCACATAGAGCAATCCATTCTTCAAGTCCTGGACTTGCGGGACCGTCAGGCTGATCTCAAAATCGCTGATCTGACCCAATGGGAGTTGGAAGATCGGAGGCGCAGTGGCCCCGGACGCTGCCGGCCCATGGATATGCGCGTCGGTTTGCACACTCGACAGACCACTAAAGTTCAACGAGATCCTCGCAGTTGTCTCGTCGGGACTGAGCACGAGGGTGGCCATGCCGGCTGAGAGCGAATTATTGGAAGGAACCTCCTGCATGCCATTTAACGTTGCCAAAAAGATCAGGCCTGGTTTTGATTTGATCTCGTAGATAGCGCCGTTCGACAGAGAAACCACAAACACGTTTCCGGCGGGGCCTGTTTGAATGTCAGTGGTAACACCAAAATCTCGACCGATAGCCAGACTCTCACTCTCGGTAAGATCAAACTTGTCAGTGTTGTCGGCCACTAGATCATCCAAATGTGAATTGCTGAATGAGAAGTGCTGACGGTTATCGGTTAGCTTGAAGCGAAATAGATAGCCATTTAGGAGAGTGGTGCGGGAGGCGCCAACGAACATGTCTGACTCGAACTGCGGTCCCAGTCCCCGGCCTCTTACGAAGCCAAGTGCCGCCGGCGCTACCGCATACTTCCAACTAAATTCGGGATCCCTATATTGCGCGCCGGGAAGCATGTACAGGCGTGCCAACGCCGCTTGCGGTGTGTCGGCAATATTGCTGGGCGGCCACCGTAGTTGTTGCAGTGTGCCGTTGCCGTAGGTTGTTTCAATTGACTTGAATTCATTGATGCGGCTGAGTGGACCCATTACCTGGATCCATCCACCGTTGAAGCCAGGAGTTACCCGATTCATTTCGTCAAACGCATCGTCACCATTTTCCTGCATCCACAGGAAACCGCTGAGCGGATCAAATGCCATCCCGAATCCATTACGAACACCATAGGCAAAGACCTTCTTGATATTGGCGGCGGCTTCACCAGTCAGCGGAGTATTCACACTGAAGAAGGGATTATCACCTGGAGTCGTGCCGTCGTCATTCAGACGCAAAATAACTCCGGTCAGGTGTGCATCATCAGGCTCAGGACCTCCGAATTGATCGTCCGGCACGGGACCGCCGCTGGTAATGTTTTGCATGAAACCGCGCCGGCCGTTATCGCCAAAAAGAATGTAGAGCTTGCCGTCGGGTCCAAAGCGCAAGACCCCACCGTCGTGATTTCCCCGCGACGGCTGACCGGCGTCTGGTTGCCAGGCGCGCAGCCGGATCAAGTTCCGGTCAAACGTCAAAGTTGATCCGTTCCAGACGTAACGATCGACACGGTTGCCGAGCAAAGCGACCGCATCTACGTTGGTGGTGTCGGTACCCGTGCTGCTTTCGGTCCAGAAAAGGTAAACCCACCCATTGAGGGCGAACTGCGGATGCAGGGCGATGCCGAGCAGCCCGCGCTCGGATGCGGAGTTCACGTTAAGGTCGAGCACCGGACCTTGCAGGGCGCCGTTTGACACTCGTTGCACCCTCCCGGTCGCCTTCTCCAGCACCAGGATGTTGCTGGCCCCAATAAACGCCATGCTTGTTGGTTGGTCCAACCCGGTGACAACAGTGCTGACCACGAGATTGTCATCCAGCATTGTAGGTGAAGGAGCAAACGGCTGGATGAAAGTCGTAATGGTCGCCGAGTTGTTGCTGGTATCAAAGTCCGTCTCGCTGGCGCTGACCGTCGCTGTATTGATGATCGATCCGGTCGCCGGCGGGTTGACGACAATGGTGATAACGGCCGTTGCGCCCACTGCCACATTCCCTAACGCGCAGGTTACTGGTCCGCCGCCATTACATGAACCTTGAGAGGGCGTCGCCGAAACAAAGCTCACTCCCGCGGGCAAGGTGTCGCTCATGCTCACATTCGTGGCGAGGGCGGGACCGTTGTTGGCTACCGTGACGCGATAGGAAAGGTTAAGGCCAACCTGCGCAGGATTCGGCGACGCCGATTTGTCCAGCAATAGATCGACACTTGACGGATCAATCACTCTTAGGGTCACCGGAATTGAGTTCATGATCGTCCCCGACGTTCCAGTGATGCTGGCGATGTGATCTCCAAGCGGCGTACCCGCTGTTGTCGTGATCGTCAATGTCGAAGTCTTCGATCCTGCGTCGGTAATGTTTACGGTGGCGGGATTGAAGCTTGCGCTCGCACCTGCCGGCAACCCGGTCGCGCCCAGAGTTACGACGGCGGTAAAACCGGCCAGCGGCGTGATGGTAACCGAATACATCGCGCTATCACCCGGCACGATCGAACGGACAGAGGGAGTTGCGCTGATTGCGAAGTCCGGAGTAGCTGAAGCGGGTGCCGAGGCCACAAAGGTGGAATAGATATGATCTCCCGAGCTATTGCCGTCATTGTTCGCGTGATTTCCTGCAGCGTAGAAGATTACAGGTCCGATGTCGGTCGATGGTGCTTCCCAGTTGAAGCTCCAGCTCGCGCCACCTTGTTGGCCTGCAAAGGTTCCCACTGAAGTGTGCTGGATGTATTGACGGCTATTGCCTGGTCCTTGATTGTCCAGTATTTGCGTAAAAACATTTGTGCTTTGCAGGTTGCCGGCTTTCTCGTCCCCAGAATCGAGCACAGTCAACTGAAAGCCCCAACGGAGCCGCGTCGAATCCGCATTCGTGTGCGTAACTGTTATTGGGTAGGTCTGGCCAGGAATATAAGTTTGCGGTGCGGTGATTGATATCTGGCCGGTTCCGGCTTCAGGCGGTACGTGGCACTCGGCGCAGGCCTCAGGCTCTTCGCCTGGAGCACGCGTGTAGCCCGCAGGCGGACCGGCGGAAAAGGCGTGCGCGGGTCGCGGGACGCTGTTGCTCGACAACAAGAATCCGAAAATTGCAGCGAGCAGAGATGGAAGTATTATGAGCCGGGCTTTTTCGAATTTAAGCTTCGAGCAAGTTCCAGTCATCGCGACGATTGTAGTCTAAACTCGATGGAGTCTGCCGGGAAAAACATTCGAAAGCAGTTCGGGTTAGCCAGAACGGAGTCAGTAGCAGGGGCATCGCCAACCTCCTCACTCCGTTGGAGTGGAATGTCTATAGAGCGCGCCACCAATCTGATTACTAACTTCGTTCGAAGGAGCGGAACTCAACTAGAGACATCCCGCTCAAGAAATGACCCGCTCCTTCGAACGGAGACGGGAGGGGGGCGGCATTCCGGGCTATAAATATCTGACCCCTACGGGGTGGCCCGACTCTTGGCGCGCGTGATGAAATGGATTGCCTTGTTCGCTTTAGTTCGTGTCATTTCGTGGATCGTCTTTCCGTCTCACGTTCCCACTTACTTTTCCGCAACGTGCTAGACGAAGCCCAGATTTGGAGTTGAGAAGCGCCCGATCAGTGGGAAAACGGCCGAAAGATCGCTCGACGATAATCCATACCAGGTAGCAAGCGTTGCGGCGTACTGTTCCACGGAGGTCGTCGGTATCCATCGACCTCGCGGGCTGGAACCACCGT
>JALZJF010000134.1 GCA_030859905.1 Acidobacteriota bacterium | reverse complement strand
GCGCTGCGCTTGCCCCCTTCCCAACCTTTCAAATTTACTGAGCTTGCATCTAACTGACTCATCTTTTCCCGCCGTAGACTCACTTCAACAACTTGCCTAACTTGTACGCCCCCGTTCTCGTTAGGGCGGCCTCCTAATTGTAGATGAAATGTTTTCCCGCTATTCGGCAGTATGGTTGAAGGTCCATTCAGACGAAGACCCACATTCACCCTTGTTTCTTGCATTCTCCTTAGTAGCATCGGAAGTCCCATCGGAGCGGAGGGGATCTACACCGAAATGTTTCTCGCTTTCTTTTCAGTATGAAGTGAAACCAAGAATTCCTGATTTCCAACAGCTTGGAGGAAGACCATGTTTAATAGCTTGACAAGATACATCACGAGATATTTCATACCAATCCTGCCCTGCACGGTTATGCTGGGTTCTCTGCTGGTCTACTCTGTTCCGGCAATCGCTCAGGATACCGGCGCTGTCGGAGGGAGTGGCGGTCGTCAGTTCTCGATTCCATGCCCCGAGGGACAGGCCCTTATCGGTATTGGCGGTACCACTTTCGCGGTTGGTAACTTTGTCGACTCAGTATTTGGACGATGCAGTCCCGTGCACCCCGGAGGCTCCCGATTCGGCCAGATCACAACTACACCTGGCGCTAGCGGTACTGGCGGAAGCGAGCGTGCTTCTTGTCCTTCCCCCCAGGTTGTCAGCGGAATTCGGGTGACCCCATCAGTCGTTACTGCCGGCACCCTCGTGGGAGGTATCAGCCTGCTCTGCAAGTCAATCGGAAACGACGGCCGGACCACCGGTAACGCCACTCTGGTGCAGGGCTTCACGGCAGGCAGCGGATTATCCACGCCGACAGATCTGAATTGCCCGAACAACCTTCCAGGCAGAGGTTTTCATGGCCGTGCGGGGGACTTCGTTGATAGTATTGGACTCCAATGTGGCTTGCCGGACATCAGCCCGCCAGTCGTAAGCTCCTTAACCCTCTCCAACGCCACTGTACTGGGCAGTCGAACTGTCACAGCCACTGTAACTTTGAACAAACCTGCGCCTCCTTCAGGAGCGAATGTTACCCTCGAGAGTAATGCTCCTGCGATCATTACTTTTTCGCCCAGTCCTCTACAAATTGCCACGCAACCTACCGGCACGTTCGAGGTCCGCACAGTTCCGGTTGCAACCAGCACGAATGTCAACGTCACCGCGACGCTGGGACAAAGCAGCAGGTCGGCAGCCTTGCGCGTGAATCCTCCTACGGTCACCTCGCTGGTCTTCCTCGGCCCTTCAGAGGTTACGACCGGCACTCTTACGGGCGGCACTCGTGTCGACGGGCAGGTACGGCTCGACGGTCCTGCTCCCAACGGTTTCAAGGTCAGTCTGACCAACAGCAACACGAATGCTGCGCAGCGGCCTTCCCCCTTTGAAGTGGAGGTTACCGCTGGACAGCTTTCCCAAAGCTTTTCTATAGAGACGCGGCCCGTAATTACAGATACCACCGTTACCATAGGGGCCAGCGCCACAGTGTCAAGGGCATTCACAGTGCGGGCGCCACGGATGCAATCGCTGAGCCTGTCGGCCACTCATGTCATCGGGGGCGGTCCGGTTACTGGCACGGCCACACTGACCGGCCCACTCGGCCCGGGCGGTTTCGAGGGTGGACTCAGTGGCGGCAACCTCAACGGAATCAGCCTGAGCAGCAGCAATCCGGCGGCAGCCACGGTTCCATCCATTGTCATTGGGCGCAGTGAGCCTTCTGTAACATTCCCGGTGACTCTGGGAGGCAGTAACTCGTCCCAGTGCACCGAGATCACAGGCACCATTAATAATTCGAATCGATCGGCGTTCCTGGGCGTTTCCCCCGCTCAGTCCTCCGAACTGACTTTCAGCTTGCCGAGCACTAACAATATTGCCGTAGGACAGGCACTGAGCGGTACTGTTGCCAGCTTCGCGACCGGGTTGTCGAGCAGTGATCCGGATGTCGCCTTAGGGGCCATGCTACCGCGGCCGGACGGAGTCAACCTGATCAGGATCACCGGTCGCTCTCAGGGCTGTGCAATGATTACCGCCACAAAAACCGGGCCCTCTGGTGTAACGATTCGCCGGTCGATCATGGTAGTTGTCGGGATAATCATTAGTGGATGAATTGGCAGATTCACTTGGAAGTATTCAATGAAAGATGGCGATTGGCGCAATGGCGCGACGAAAGGGACGCTTCTCTCCCATGTCCCGGCGTTCTATTCACCTGCTTTACCATCACAGTGGTGCGACGCTCCCAGTCACGAACCAGATACACGGCGGCGCACCAGAAGAGATGAGAAACATTTATGAGCATTTCGATGATGAGAGGCCTATGCGGAATTCCTACCCTATTCGCGCTCGTTGCCATCTGTAGGGTTGCGGCTGTAGCGCAAGACTGCGCGACCGTGACCCTGGTTGGAAGCGTCGTTTCGAACACGATTGTCCAGGCGCAGGTCAACATGGTGAACTGTCGGGATAACGCCACCGCGGGTTTCGTCGACGCGAGTGTCAATACGGCGAGCAGCAACTCCGCGGTCGCGCGCGTTGTGCCGCTCAATACGACTGTCATAGCGTCGGACGGAACCGTCATCGTGAAGATAAGCTCTCAACCCGTCAACCTGTGCACCTCAGTGACACTCGGCTTCACCATTCGATTCAAGGTGAAAGGGATTGATGGAACCATCGGGCCGGAACGGGTGACGAGGGTCACCAAACCGCTCATGGTTTGCCCGTTCCTACTCGACGCACAGGTCACCGCGCTCTCGGTCGTGGCCGCCGAGGCAGGCCAGGAATCTCAGGTGACGGTAACGCTGGTGAACCAGGGCGCGCAAACGCCTCGCTCAGGCGGAGGTGGTTCCTACAGGGTTAGTCTGACAACCGTAGAGGACACGAGCGGCCTGGTTCGAAACAGTTGCTCCCCGACATCTTCGGCTAGTCTTACTTCTTTCCCTCAACTTGGACCTGGCGAGCCGCAAACTCTTACTCTGCGTTTTAAACTCCCGCAGGCGGGCGTTTTCACTTTGAAAGCCGAAGTTTCCCTCTTCGAAAGCGAAGACGGCCCTACAGACAATAACTCTCGAACCCAGGCCGTCACCGTGCCCTTGCCCCGACCGCTCGTTTGCGAGGTTGCGCCATTGACCACCAGGCCCGGCGACCCCGTGAGGATTAGCGGAAACTGGTTCCGAACGTTTGGAACAACAGAGACGCCGACCGTCAAGTTCGGAAGCGTGGACGCTCAAGTTATCAACGTGGCCTCGCCCCTGAATATGACCGTTCGCATGCCTGACCTTACCTGCACTGCCTCCGGTCAAGTGATCATCACGGTCACTAACTCCACGGGCGCCACGGCGTTTCGGAACGGCCCGACATTTCCCGGCGCGCTCAGCATCACCAGCACGTCTCGCATCGCCGCGCCGTCGGGCGCGGAAGAGGACTTGACCATTAACCTCGTGAATTTCCGGCCCGACTGCAGGTTCACCGTCACGCTTGAGCCCGGCCCGCTTACGACCGGCAGTGCGCTTCCGCCTCAGGTGCTCAGCGCCACTGCGGACCGTATCGTCGTGCGAATACGCGCTCCAAATTCTGCCGCGGGATACACGCTCAAGCTGCAAACGTCTTACGGAGTCGCCACGAAGCCTATCAGTTAGGTAGGCGAAGTGTCTTGACTTGTCCCACCTACCCTCCACTGCGGGTCTCTTCTGCAGGAACCGCAGCCCATGGCGTTGACACTCCTCCGTAAGGGGCATATAAAGCATAGACGAAACAAAGGCTAGTCTTGAGGTTATCCTTACGAGAGTTCTGTTTCCGTTCGTACTTTTTCTTCGTAGGTCGGCTCCCGAATCCGGCCCGCAGGGAATTCAACCGAAATTTGCACTAGTGCTGTAGCTGCGGATCCCACGTCGCCGCGGGTATCCGCGCAAGAACCGTCAAAGACACAGCAAACACCCTGCTCGAGTAGCTTTAACTGAACCGTCTTTCTTCGGGTGAAGCGACGATCATATGCAGCGGATACAACCACAGGAAACCATGATCCTGCGCAAGTAACCGCAGAGGAGAGCTCCCATGAAAAAAGCTCTAACATTCGTCCTGGCGTTTTCTTGCTTGGCACTCGGGCTCAACCGATCGACCTTCGCTCAAGATAACGCAATTCGAACCCAAGTTTCTGGCGCAGCAGAAAGCGGCAACAGGGAGCAGGATAGGCTGAACGGTCCCGTGCGCCGCGTTCGAGTGGAAACCTCAAAAATTACTCCGAAAGATGGCGACTGGGTGGAGGGACGGCGCGAAGTTCTCGGAATTACGACCTATGATCCGGCAGGAAGAAAGATTGACTCCGTCGCCTACCCAGTGGAAAGCAGCGCCCTATCGGGCAAGGAGCAGTATCTTTATGACGATAAAGGAAACGTGGTGGAGATGATCTTGCGGAGCACTGACGGTTCTATGCTCAGCAAAGAGTCTTACAAGTATGAATTTGACCAGTTGGAAAACTGGACGAAAATGAGCAGTTCGGTCGCTGTATATGAAAACGGTAAGATTATTTTCGAACCGATTGGAACCACCTATCGCACTATCAGCTATTACTACAATCAGACAATTGAGAAATTCAACGCGCCTTCATCGAACCCTAAGACAGTTTCGGCGCCAAGTACCTCGGCGACACTCCTCCCAAACTCAAAGGCAAAGAAGACCGATTCTCCGCGCCCTTCAATACCTACCGCCCAGGTAAGCGCTTCTATTCAGCCACTACCAGAGGCCGCTAATTCCCACCCCAGGAAGGAGCTAGTTTCCGCGCCAGCCTCAGTTACCCCAGCTAAAAGCGGCACTGCAGCACCTGAGGGCCCAGTCGCAACATCAAACGAAATCCGTATAACTCCTGACAACGCTACCGCAACGAGCGTAGTTCAACGTCTGGCCGAAGAAGACCTGCGCAATGCGGCCATAGAGTTTCCTAAACCTGAGTATTCAGACGCGGCGTTGCTCGCCCGAGCTAGCGGTAAAGTAACAGTCGAGATACTCGTGGATGAGAACGGTCGGGTTACGAATGCTAAAGCGACTTCGGGTCACCCGCTCCTGGGAAGTGCAGCGGAAGCCGCTGCTCGTAAAGCGCGATTCTCGTTTACGAGAACCTCCGCCGGTGCGACCAAAGTTTACGGCTTGATCAGTTATGACTTTGTACCGCCCACAGCGGCCAGCGAACCTTTACCCGCTATCAGTAAGACAATCGATAAAAATCCGCCGAAACCCGATGACCGCAAACCAGAGGCAAAAGCGATTTCTGAGACAGCGGCCTCGTTGGACTCGAAACCGAAGGACTCTGAGAATTACTCCGAAGCAGCCAGATCGTTTTACAACAAGGGTGTGACGTTCCAGGCAGCAGGCCGCTACGCGGAAGCGGCTGAAGCGTTCAACCAAACGATTAGAGTCGATCCCAACAATGCTAGGGCCTACGCGAGACTTGCCATGTCGTATTCGGCAATGCATAAACACAAAGACGCGATCGTTGTCTATAAAATGGCGCGCAAAGTTAATCGGAGCGTACTCGATGCATCGGCTTACTATATGTGGGGCCACTCTAATCTGGCGCTTGACAAGACCTCGGATGCTCTCTCAGTATTCAAGCAGGCACTCTACATCACGAGAGCCGAAGCCATTGATCTTGAACAAAAAGGAGATCAGCGGTATCCCTCACTTGAGCAACTGCATTACGGTATGGGAATCGCCTACCTGAATTCGAGACGTTTCGCAAACTCGATTGATGAATTAAAACGGGTGGTAAAGCTGAATCCAAAAAATGCGGAAGCCCATTACGCGCTCGCCGTAGCCCACCTTTCAACTGGTAATAGAAAGGAAGCAGAGGTTCAGCGAAAAACTCTCACTTCGCTTGACTCCGCTCTGGCTCAGAAGATTTCCAGCGCCCTCGCACTTGCCGGATTGCCTCCCGGTTGTCTTAATATTGCATGCCGGTAAAGGTTCGGAATAGTCAGTAAACCAGACGGCTCAAGATTTTCTCCTCACGTTCCTGCTGAACCGCGCCCGCGGTGATCGGTTATCATCGGGCTCATGGTGACCAAATCGAAGCGCGTCGAAGCTCCACGGACAATTTGCGATGGCGCACGCAAAGCTGGCATGCCGGCAGTCATCAAACCGATGCTGGCGACGCTTGTCGATAAACCTTTTTCGGATCCAGACTGGCTGTTCGAAACCAAATGGGACGGTGTACGCGCGGTCTGTTTCATCAGGAACGGTAAAGCACGTTTCATCTCCAGAAACCAAATCGAGATGACGGCGCAGTATCCCGAGTTAGCGGACGTTGCCAAAAGTGTGCGTAGCTCAAGCGTAATTCTCGACGGTGAGATTGTGGCGCTGGACGAGAACGGCGTGTCGAGGTTTCAGTTATTGCAACGGCGGCTGGGACGAAAGAATGTCGGTGAGATCCAACGACTAGCAGCAACTACGAGGATTGCATTTTACGTCTTCGACCTTCTCTATCTCGACGGCTTCGATTTGATGGGATGCAAACTAATCGATCGCAAGGCCACGCTGGCAGAACAACTCAAACCTTCGAAGAACATCAGATATTCCGACCACATCATTGGTGAGGGTGAGAAGCTTTTCAAGGAGGTAGCGAAAATTCCTTTAGAGGGAATGATTGCCAAACGCCTGGAAAGCGCCTACGCGCAACGACGCAGCTCCGAGTGGCTGAAGACAAAGACTATTCAACAATCGGAGGTGGTCATCGGCGGTTACACGGAGCCGCGAAACTCACGCGAATATTTCGGCGCGCTCGTGGTTGGCCTTTACCGTGTCGGCGAACTCATTTATGTTGCGCATACCGGAGGCGGTTTTAACCATCAGACTCTGGCGCTGACTTACAAGCTGATGCAGCCCCTGAAGATTAAAGACTGCCCCTTCGTCGGCAAACCCAAGACCAACGAACCCGTGCAGTGGGTGAAACCCAAGCTGGTGGCTCAGGTCAAGTTCTCGGAGTGGACGGCCGACGAGCGTATGCGCCATCCAGTTTTTCTGGGCCTGCGGCATGACAAGAAGCCTGAAGCATGTGTCTTCGAGATCGAGCGCGACACGGATCAGGCTCTGGGTTAGCTGGTGGCACGAAGTAGCCCGCGAAAGATCCCCTGCACAGCAACTTGTTTGGCCGAGAGGGTTAGGGGCTGGAGTTGAGAGTTGGCCGGGTGGAGTTCGACGTTAGGTCCGCGTCGGAAGAGGCGTTTGAGCGTCGCCTGGTTCTCTTCGATTAGTAAGGCCACAACTATCTCACCATCGCGCGCGTCGGTGCGATTCTCGATCAAAGCAATATCGCCGTCGCATATGTGTTCATCGATCATCGAATCACCCTTCACTCTTAGCGCATAGACTCGTTCCGGGCGCACGCGTCCGAGCAAGAAACGCGGCACGGGAATCGTTTCCGCATTTTCGACGACTTCGATGGGAGCGCCCGCAGCAACATGGCCCAGGAGTCTGACTTCACAAAGGGCATCGCTGTCATCAACTTTCACTGTCAGAGCGAATGCGCCGTCTTCATTCTTGCGGGTAAGCAGTCCGCGCTTCTCAAGTGCGGCAACATGCTTGGCAATGGTTGCCCTCGATTTAACTCCAAAGTGTCTGGCTACCTGCGCGTAGGAAGGCTCATGACCGTGTCGCTCAAGGAAGCGAGTAAGATAATCCAGTATCTCTTTTTGACGCTGAGTGCGTGGGAGCATGGGTTCAATTCCGCTGACGAATACCTGATGGTTAGATTGACGAAGAACAATGCTCAGGAGTGTTCGCATTCTAGGGCGCGCCCACAAAAGCGTCAAGCCCTCGAATCACGTTTCGCGCACATTTTTAAATGAGGCAACGGGGCCCTGTTGCGCGCCAAAGAATGCATTCTGGTTGTAATTTTTAGCGGACCGAGTAGCGGGCAAGTGTGCGCGGCAAAATGCGAACACTAGGTGGCATCTTACTTAACGTCATCGGCTTTCCGATCAAAACCTGAGTTGCCTTCATACCATAGATGGCCTCATTAAGATCATTGTCAGGGCTGATCACTACGCCCTTTAACGCTGCCCCGATGAACGCGCCTTTACTGCGTGAGTAGGAAAGGATGCCCGCATCGAGAGTGGGATTTGTGGATACCCCAACTTCGCGGCCAACCGGTCCAGCAACTACACCGGCTTCGCCGCCCATTTCAAACTTGTCTTCCAGCAGACCCTTCACGCCGTCTTCATTCATGATCAGAAACACGTAATCATTCTTTTGCGCACCTATCTGCGCCCCAAAGCTTCCGCCGCTCAGGTTGAAAAACGCCGGGGCGCTCCAGCCACGTCTGACACGTTTGCTGATTACTCCCTGACCGCCGCGGCCACCCACAATGAATGCAGCTTTAATCACCCCCGGGAAGACCGCAATCGCCTCAGCCTTATCGAGCAATTCCTTGGGAATCGCTTTATCTCTGACGTTCATGATTTCGGTAAATGTCTTGGCTGCTTCGCTTGCATGCCGCGCCGCGTCATGGGTTCGCGATTTTTTCTGCGCTGGTACCGAACCTGCAGATATTGCCAGCAAAATAACTGCACTGACCGCCCAGGTCATCTTTCTTCGGATCGAAAAGTTCATAACTACCCTCCCTACAAATATCTGATGTCGCACAAGCGAAGGGAGAACAATGCGCTGATCCACGTAAAGTTTTCGCTCATTTGCTTGATCTGATAGTACAAGAAGGGATGCGATAACGGTAGCCAAGGTGGTCGCAGGTGGAGTGCTACTGACAAACCTAAAAAGTGACGCTATAGCTCATTCCCGGATCTCGCCCTTTCACCATGATTAGGGAAAGCGCATGACGTTCATGAGAGAAGATCAGCAGGGGATGAACGTTAATTCCGTTGTAGGTCGCCAGAATAGAAAAATTTCTGTTTAAGGAAATACTCAATCCGCCGATTGGCCGTACGCGATGGTCGTAGGTCCCGAAAGCTGCGCCGACGTAGGGAGCAATCGGCAAGCCCGTTTCGCGACGGAGATTTTTGCTGAAGGTAGCGAAGAACGCCTGGCCCGATGGAGTGCCGATGCGATCAGTGCTCGTGCCGAGCATTAGAGCCGGTCGGCGTTTTGTCTCAGTCAGCACCAGGAGATTTGCGAGCGGTGCGAACTCTCCGGCGCGGGGATTGTATTCAATGCCCAGTTGCAACCGCGGGTGAAATCTATAGGTGAGCGTGGTGCGCACCGCCGCGCGAGGAATCTGGTTCGTGAGCAGACGCACGCCCAGCGTCCATTTCTGCTTGCTGTCATTACCTGCCCCGCTCACGGCGCGGCCCTCTCCAGGTCAAAGAGGTCAACTCGGCACGAGGGAAGCTTCTGCGGGAGCGGATCTGGCTGAGGCTATCTCGTTTTTTATTGACTTCGCATCGGCAGCTAGCAAGTTATCGATCTGTTTCTTCAGCTCGGTTTGGGTAATGACTGCAGCTCGGAGCGCGACAATCTTGCCGTCACGACCAATGATCGCAGTTCCCGGCAGGGCTGGACCTAATCCGAAGCGTTTCATATCGTCCGTCGTGGCGCCGAGCCAGACTGGAAAGTTGATCCGAGTCTCCTTGACGAACTGCAGTACCTTAGATCTGTCTGCAAGGGTGTCAGCGCCGGCGCCAATCACCTGCACACCCAGAGCCGCATAGTCAGTTTGAATCGCAGCCAGATCGGGCATTTCCTGGCGGCAGGGAATGCACCAGGTGGCCCAGAAATTCAGCACCACAATCTTGCCGCGATAGGCACTGAGTTTCTGTTCGACGCCGAAAAGGTCCTTTAGCGTCAGTTCCGGATCAGAGCCGAGCGCCGCTGTCTGCGGCACATTTTCCGAGGCAGACGGTAGAACTTTGAGTTCGTCAACCGCCACCTGCTGCTTGTCTTTCTTGGCAGTGAGTCGTCCTGAGACCTGAACCCACTTTCCAATGTGCGTCAGCCACTCTTCGCTGTTTTGTTTGAACTTCCCAGCTTCAATCAGGTATAGCCTGAATTCATCTCCCTGTTTCACGGCCACCGCGGGTGGAATGCCCTTCACCGCACAGTCTGTCGCGCATTGAATGTCGGCCGGCGTTCCATAAGCTATAGTCTTGCGATCAGCTTCAAACCAACATTCAGAGCAGACGAGCTGGCCTTCCAGCGTCACCTTCCCGCTGAGCGACTGGGGTCGCACGATGGCGCTGGCCAGCATCAATGACGCTGTCAGGAGCAGAACGGTACAGAGTAAGCGCGGCGCCGTACGTTGAGGGGCGATCATGAGGGCCTTTTCCGGTTGCTGACTTCAAAGGTCAAACTGGCCCACTTCGATTCGTAATTGAGATCCGCATGCAAGAGCGGCGTCATGTGAATGAACTTCACATACCACTTTCCTGCTCCGGCAAGTTTAAATGTCGCGAGGCCGCCCGCGTTTGTGCGCGCGTTGAGTAGATGAAGTTTCCCGTCGCGCGATTCCCACCCAGTCATGACAAACTGGTTCGGCACGGGCTGACCGTCCACCGCGCAAAGCACGCTCATCGTATCTCCCACTTTCAAAGCGTAGGGATTCTGTTGAGGAATGATCTCCGCGGGATAATTGAGTTGTCTCCGGTAATGGTCTGAGAGTTTATTTCCCACTTGAAAGACAGCGCGCACATGTTTGGAATAACGCTCGCGAACGTCTTTGTTCAATTCGTTATTCTTCTTTCGCTCGGCAAGAGTGTCCGGGATGCCGTCGTGTCGGAGGTAGTCATTGAACTCCGGAGCCTTCAAAGCAATCTCCCGAGGTTTGGTTGAAACTCCCGCCAGATAAGTTCCCGGTCCACCAGTCTTGACGTCCATCACCGTCGTCTTACCTTCGTCCCGCCAGGTCACCGACTCGCTTATGGGCCCACTAAGATCCGGAGCGTATAGGCTGAAATCTCTGAAACGGTCACGAGCGATCAGCCCATCGCTCTTTTGGAAAGTTCCATTCAGGAGGCGCACGCTGGCTTTTGAGTTGGGCCTCAGAAAATAGGAATCGACCTTCATGAACAGGTCATGGGCGCTGGCCACTGCCGTTCCGAGCAGGGCGAGGGCAAATGCCATCAAAATTCTTCGCTTCATTTTCAAAACCTCAATGACGGTGATTCTCGACTGAATACTTCTCAATAATCTTTTCGCGCACTTGCTCCGGTGTCAGCTTGTTATTTTTCTGTAACTGGTAAGCCAGCAAGGCTTCATCGACGCAAACCGCGCAGTGTGCCGCATGATCGTCAACGAAGCAGGTGTGAAGACTCTTGTGCCCGACCTGATCGCAATGGCAATAACAGGGCAGTTGGGCGAGCGTCTCGGGAATCTTTTTTGCTACCTCATATGCTTCTCGCGCCTTGCCGAAGAACTCTGACGCCGGCAACGTTGGCGGAAGATTTCCAAGTTCGGAAGCCAATTGATACGCGGGGACTCGCGGCTTAGGAGGGGTATCGGTATCGGGGGCCGTACTGGGCGCATCCACTGTTGGTCCACCATGTTCCTGAGCGATCTCTGTATCGCCACCCCCGGGCTTCAACATCATCAGAGTCCCGGCGCCCAGTGCCAGGATGGCGATAATTATGAGTAAGAATTTCGTTTTCATTGATCGAGTTTTGACTTGAGTCCTTTCGTGGACACTCCCGCCACCCGGACCTGGGGCGCCCACGGAGCGCGCTTACAATTTACAAGCGTGCGTTGCGAAGCCGCAAGGCATTACCGATGACCGAGACCGAGCTAAAGCTCATCGCGGCAGCGGCAATCATTGGACTTAACAGGATACCGAGGAACGGATACAGCACTCCAGCCGCTAGAGGAACACCGAGCGCGTTATATACAAAGGCAAAGAAAAGATTTTCTTTGATGTTATTCATTGTAGCCCGGCTCAGTCGAATCGCGCGCACGATGCCCCGCAAGTCTCCTTTGACCAGCGTTATGCTCGCACTTTCCATGGCGACGTCAGTGCCCGTTCCCATTGCTATGCCGACGTCGGCCTGGGCCAACGCCGGAGCATCGTTGATACCATCTCCTCCCATTGCCACTCTCCGGCCCTCGGCCTGATAGCGCTTGATGATTTCCGCCTTCTGGTCAGGCAGCACTTCGGCAACCACTTCGTCGATGCCAAGCTTACTGGCCACGGCGTTAGCGGTAGTGCCACTATCGCCGGTAAGCATGGCGACGCGAATACCTTGGTCGTGAATCTGTTGAATAGCCTCAGCGGTGGTCTCCTTGATGGGATCGGCAACCCCCAATAAGCCGCCGACTTTTCCATCTATTGCCACAAACATCACAGTCTGGCCGTCTACCCGAAACTCTTCGGCCTTCGTAGCGAGGTGTGCCGGATCGATGTTTAGGTCGTTCAGTATACTGCTATTGCCTAAACTGACCGTGTAGCCATCAACGCGGCCGGTCACTCCTTTGCCGGTGACCGATTCGAACAATTCCGTGGGGCTCAGCCCAATATTGCGCTCGTTCGCGCCGGCGACGATCGCGGCCGCCAACGGATGTTCGCTGCCACGTTCGAGGCTTGCTGCCAGCCGAATCAGATCGCCTTCAGTCCATCCTGCCACCGTTACTACAGTCAGTAACTTTGGCTTGCCTTCAGTCAGGGTTCCGGTCTTATCGACCACCAGCGTATCAATCTCCCGAAGAATCTCTATCGCCTCAGCATTTTTGAACAGCACGCCAATCTGCGCGCCTTTGCCTGTGGCGACCATAATCGACATCGGCGTCGCCAGGCCCAGGGCACAGGGGCAGGCGATGATCAGAACTGCGACAGCGTTGATCAGACCGTATGCCATGCGCGGTTCGGGTCCGAAAGTGGCCCATACAACAAAGGTGATGAACGCGACCAAGATTACCGCGGGCACGAAATAAGCAGAGACCCGATCAGCCAGCTTCTGAATCGGAGCGCGGCTGCGTTGCGCATCCGCGACCATTTGTACGATCTGAGATAGCAATGTCTCAGCGCCAACGCGTTCGGCTTTCATAATCAGCGTTCCTGTGCCGTTTATGGTGGCGCCGATCATTCGCTCTCCCGATCGTTTCTCGACCGGAATCGACTCGCCGGTTACCATCGATTCGTCAACCGCGCTGGTGCCGTCAATTACAATTCCATCCGCCGGGATCTTCTCACCGGGACGCACGCGCAGCAGATCGCCAGCTTGCACCTGATCCAGGGGTACATCCTCTTCGGATTTATCGGCGGCGATACGCCGCGCGGTTTTTGGGGCAAGGCCAAGAAGCGCCTTGATTGCCGAGCTGGTTTGACTACGCGCTTTCAGTTCCAACACCTGGCCCAGCAACACAAGCGTCGTAATTACGGCAGCGGCTTCAAAGTAAACAGGAACGCTGCCGCCGTGTCCCCGAAAGGAATGTGGAAAGACATCCGGAAGGATGATGGCAACTACGCTATAGAAATACGCGACGGCCACACCCAGTCCAATCAATGTGAACATATTCAAGCTGCGATTCACTAGGGACTGCCAACCTCGCACAAAAAAGGGCCAACCGCCCCAGAGTACGACCGGCGACGTTAACGCTAATTGGCTCCATGTGAGCATGCTGATGGGAACCATTTGTTGAAGTGGCGACCCCGGAATCATCTCGCTCATCCCCATCAGAAAAACCGGGATCGTGAGCGCCGCACTGACTCCAAACCGCCGGCGCATATCCGCGAGTTCGTGGTTCTCTTCGTCTAATGAGATCGTGCGCGGCTCGAGCGCCATGCCGCAGATCGGGCAATTACCTGGCACATCACGAACAATCTGGGGATGCATCGGGCAGGTGTA
>JALZJF010000106.1 GCA_030859905.1 Acidobacteriota bacterium | reverse complement strand
CTACCGCTCCCCGTTCTGACAAGCACGTAGCAATAGCGACCGGTTGTTTGCTCCGGTTGAGACCGGGTCGCTACCGCTCCCCGTTCTGACAAGCACGTAGCAATAGCGACCAGTTGTTTGCTCCGGTTGAGACCGGGTCGCTACCGCTCCCCGTTCTGACAAGCACGTAGCAATAGCGACCGGTTGTTTGCTCCAGTTGAGACCGGGGTCGCTACCGCTCCCCGTTCTGACAAGCACGTAGCAATAGCGACCGGTTGTTTGCTCCGGTTGAGACCGGGGTCGCTACCGCTCCCCGTTCTGACAGGCGTCGCAATTGTCGCTTGTCTTAGCGCTCCTTTTGATAGGGGACGCCGAGGGCTTTGGGTGACCGGGATGAGCCAATGAATCCTGCGAGGACAACAATAGTCAGCAGGTAGGGCACCATATGTATGAATTGAACGGGAATGTCTTCGCCCGAAGGAAGTTTGACGACTCCCTGCATCTGTATCGTCACCGCTTCCGTCAAACCGAACAACAAACACGCAAGCGTAGTTTGCAATGGTCGCCACTTCCCGAAGATCAATGCAGCCAGCGCGATGAAACCTCTGCCAGAAGTCATGTTGCGAGTGAACAGCGACGACTGACCAATCGAAAGATATGCGCCACCGATGCCGGCGAGTATTCCTGACAACCAAACACCTGCGTACCTCATGCGGGCTACGGGCACGCCAGCGGCATCAGCAGCCTCTGGGTTTTCACCCACCGAGCGCAATCGCAGACCGAAGGGAGTCTTGTATAGCACGTACCACGCGATGGGTATCAGAACCACGGCAATCACAATGGGCGTCCAGGGCATCAGTTGATCCCTGGGAATCTGAGGAGTCGATCCTGACGAAAGGAAAAATGCGCCACTAAGGAAACCGGGCACGCCAATCATCAGGATGTTGATGGCCGTACCGCTTACGACTTGATCGGCGCGGTAGCGGATGCAGGCAATCGCGTGGATCGCAGCGATCACCATTCCAGCGCCCATCCCAGCCAGCAGTCCGACGAAAGGATTGCCGACTGCATAAGTGACTGCCGCGGCCGTGAAGGCGCCGGCCAGCATCATCCCTTCAAGGGCTATGTTGATGACGCCCGAGCGCTCAGAAAACATTCCTCCTAAAGCGGCAAGAATTAGAGGCGCGCTCAGCCGAATAGTTGACAAAATCAATGCCACTGTGAAGATTTCAGCCATGATTCTCCTCCCCGCCCAGGCCAGGTTGCGCGCCACGTGGCGCCCCCGCGGAAGTGCTTCGCTGGGACCCTCAATGCCCGTGATCCCCTGCTTCAGACCTTCGAGGGCTTTAGCAAACCAAACTTCGCAAACGGAGCACGGAACAAAGCCTCCGCTGCCACAAACAAAATTATTGTGCCCTGTAATACTTGAACAATGTCTTTGGTCACGTATTCAGTGAAGGCGTCAACGGGAATGCCGCCTCGCTGAAGAATCGCAAAGAGCAGCGCCGATATGATCACGCCCAAGGGGTGGTTTCGACCGAGGAGCGCTACGGCGATCCCTGTAAAGCCGTAGTTATCAGAGAACCCATCGTAGTAGCGATAACGATAGCCAAGCACTTCATTGATACCGACCATTCCCGCGAGAGCCCCGGAGAGCGTCATGGCCAAGATGATCTGCTTGCGGACCGAGATGCCCCCATACTCGGCGGCGCTGGGATTTGTGCCCGTGGCCCGCAGTTCGTAACCCCATTTTGTTCGCCAGAGAAAAAGATAAACCAGCAGGCAACAAATCAGCGCCAGCACAAACGCGAGGTTAAGAGGAATAAACTCTGGTAGGCCCGGAATAAACCGGCCCAGGCGCGCGATATGTGCCCCTTCTCCGATCGGCACCGTTTGCATGATGGGATCGCCCGGCGCCTTGTAGTGGTATTGAGTAAAGTAACTGAGCAGGGCGACGGCGATGAAGTTCAACATGATCGTGTTGATAACTTCATGCGATCCGAACCTTGCCTTCAAGACGCCGGGAATCGCTCCCCAAACTCCGCCTCCCAGGATAGCGGCTATGAAACAGAGGGGAATCAAAAACCATGGGGAGAGATTCGCGAATGTAATCCCCACCCACGCTGTCGCGAAAGCACCGATGTATAGCTGGCCTTCAGCGCCGATGTTGAGCAAGCCGCAGCGAAAAGCAACCAGGACGGCCAGTCCGGTGAAAATAAGAGGCGTGGCGTAGAAAAGCGTGTAGCCGATTCCCACCGGCCAGGAAAATGCGCTACCAAAAAGCAGTCCGTAGGCCTGCAATGGATTATCACCAATAATTACGATCAGGATCCCACCGATGATGAAAGCGGCCGCGACGGCGATTAAGGGAAAGAGCAGTTCTCTAAAAAGAGTCATGGATTTTTGATTTTTGAATTTGGATTTGTGATTTGCGATCTTTCAGCTTTAGAATTAGAACCGCCGAGCTTCATGGAATCCTCTACTGGAGCATCCCAGGTTCTAGATTAAGTGGATTCCAATCAACAATCACAAATCACAAATCAAAAATGCCTAGTGTCCTCTTGTCATCAGCAGCCCGATCTCCTCGATCGTCGCGACCCTCGGGTCAACTTCACCGGCGATGCGTCCTTCGTGAATGATCAGCAAACGATCAGAAAGTGACGTGACCTCATCAAGCTCGGCTGACACTAGTAGCACGGCGCAGCCCGAGTCACGCAGACCCACCAGTTGGCGATGGATAAATTCGATGCCCCCGATATCAACGCCTCGAGTGGGCTGCGAGATCAGCAGAAGCTTCGGATCAACTTTGAACTCTCTGCCGATGATCAGTTTTTGCTGGTTGCCGCCCGAGAGCGCCCGCGCGGGCAGATCCGGATTCGGCGGGCGGACATTGAAGCCCTCTATGATTTCCATTGCGCGCTTGCGAATAGCGACGTGGTCCAGGAAGATGCCGGCATAAGCAACGATAGGCTGGCGATAATGGACGCCTAAAATGGAATTCTCCGCGAGATCGAACTCGAGCAGCAAACCCCGTCGATGTCGGTCCTCCGGGATATGAGCAATCCGCAACTCTCGCCGCAGTCGCGCACCCTCCCGGGTGATGTCCTGATCTTCAAATCGAATCTCACCGGAAAGCTGGGAGGGGCTTATTAGTCCTGCAAGAGCTTCCATCAGCTCCGTTTGACCGTTCCCCTCGACCCCCGCGATGCCCAGAATCTCGCCCTTGCGAACATCAAACGAAACGTCCTCGACGGGCTTAGCTCCGCCCCTGGCCGTAACTGAGAGGTTCCGAACACGCAACTCGGTACTTCCTGTTTTGGCGGGACTCTTTTCGACGCGTAAAAGTACTTCCCGACCCACCATCAATCGTGCCAGCTCGGCGGCCTTGGTTTCTTTTGTTTTGAGACGACCCACAACACGACCGTCGCGCATCACGGTAACATCATCCGAAATCGCAAGAACTTCCGTCAGTTTGTGGGTAATTATTACAACAGTCTTCCCCTGTTCGCGCATTCTTCGCAGAATAGAGAAGAACTCTTCGACCTCCTGAGGAGTGAGCACCGCTGTAGGTTCGTCAAGGATCAGCAGGCGCGCGTGACGATAAAGCGCTTTCATTAGTTCGACGCGCTGTTGCTGGCCGACTGACAAATTTTCAATCACAGCACCCGGGTTAACGGCCAGCTTGAATTCTTCCGAGAGCCGGCGAATCTCAACACTTGGTTTGACGAGATCGAGCGCAATTCCACTGCCGGGTTCAGCGCCGAGGACGATGTTCTCGGCCACAGTCATTGTGTCGACCAGCATAAAGTGCTGGTGGACCATGCCAATTCCCAGCGCGATTGCATCGTGAGGGGTTTGAATTTCTTTTACTTGGCCATCAATCAGGATTTGCCCTTCATCCGCTTTGTAAAACCCATAGGCGATACGCATCGCCGTGGATTTCCCCGCGCCGTTCTCACCAACGATCGCGTGAATAGTTCCCTTCTTAACGACGATGTTAACCTTGTCGTTCGCGACAACCTGACCGAAGCGTTTGGTGATGTTTCGTAGTTCGATCAATGGTCTTTAGTCTTAGGTCTTGGGTATTCGGTTTTTGGTTTTTGGTCGTTCCCTAATCAGCAGCCCGACCGCTGTTTTCTAAGAGTGCCAATTGAACGCAAGTAGGCGTTGAGTTTAGGCGTCAACTCTTTAATGATTGGGAGAAGGTCGTTAACCTCTTAAATAAGTTCGTGATCAAGAACAAAGGCCAAAGGCCAAAGACTGTTTACTTCATCATCGCATCAGTAACCTTGATTTCCCCTTTGATAATCTTCTGTCTTGCCTCTTCGGCTTGCTTGATCGCTTCTTCCGGGATCAGTTCCTGGTTGTGTTCATCCAACGCGTAGGCGACCCCGTCCTTGTCCAGTCCATATACATGAAACCCGGCCTTGAATTCTCCGTTCAATACGTCTTTGACGATTTCATAAACAGCATTGTCGACGCGTTTCACCATGCTCGTCAGCACAAAGCCCGGCTTAACCATGTTCTGATTCGAGTCCACGCCAATGACGAAGTGTGTCGCACGTCCGTTTTGCATTCCCTGCTGCTCGACGGCGTCAAAAGCTCCTAGGCCGGAATTACCGGCCGCGGTGAAGATCACGTCCGCACCTTTGCCGATTTGCGCGAGGGCGATTTCCTTGCCCTTGCCCGGATTGTTCCAGGCCGCATCGGTAACACCGACGTAGTTTGGAATCACGCGAATGTTGGGATTAACAGCGCGGGCGCCTTCTTCATACCCTTCCTTAAAACGATGGATCAAACCAATATCCATCCCACCCAGAAAACCGATCGTACCCGTCTTAGTCGTTCTCGCCGCCAGCATCCCCACCAGATACGAGCCCTCGTGCTCCTTAAAAACTAACGACGCTACATTGGGAAGATTGCTGACCCCATCAACTATGGCGAACCGGATGTTGGGATAGTCTTTGGCAACCAGCTCGATGATGGGAGTTTGCGCGAAGCCGATCCCAATTATCAGATCGTACCCGCGCTCAGCAAACACACGCATGGCCGGCTCGATTGAGGTGGGATTACCCGGTTCAATATCACGCAACACAATTCCAAGCGCGGGCTTGCCGCAACTCGTACCATCGGGCCACTTGCCAGTTTCCGCACAACTGGCTCCGGCCCAGGCCGCCGCGTTAAACGAGCGGTCATCTTTGCCTCCAATGTCGAAAACAATCCCGACTCGGATCTTCGATTTGTCATCGGCATAACTTTCGCGATTACAACCGGTCGCCAACAAGGCGAAGAAAACTATCAGCAACAGAGACAAAAGATAAAACTTCATTCGTTTAATATTTCCTTGATTAAGGTTGGCAGGTCCCCGTTGAATTCTTCACCCACCTGGTACGCCGCCTGAATTCGATTGACAGCTTCCAGGGCTCTGGACTGATCGCTGCTATATACGACTCCCAGGGTTTGACCAGCAGTGACCTCGTCGCCAATCTTGATCTCCGATATAAACCCCACGGTTGCGTCTATCTGATCGTCGATGCGTACGCGTCCACCACCAAGTGCGGCAATAGCATGTCCGATTTCGGCGGTCTCAACAGTTGTGATGTAACCTGGGCGCCGAGATTCTACCTTAAAGGATTTACTCACCAAAGGAAGGACCCCGCGCGGATCATCACAAACACGCGGATCGCCTCCTTGCGCCGCGACATTCTGCCGAAATCGCTCGAGCGCCTGCCCTGAGTCGAGAGCCCGCTGCAAACGTTGCCGAGCCTCGTCAAGTGATTCGTCGACGTGGGCCAGAACCAGCATGTGAGCGGACAGCTCCATGGAGAGCTCAAGCACTGGCCGCGCGCCTGGGACGATCTCGCCACGTAATATCTCTATACACTCTTTAACTTCAAGTGAGTTCCCAACGCTGCAGCCGAGCGGTTGGTTCATATCCGTCAAGAGTGCCCGGGTGCGAATGCCGCACGAGTTACCAGTCTTAACCAGGGCCTGTGCCAAAGCCCGCGCACGCGCTTCATCCCGCATGAAGGCGCCCGAACCAACCTTCACGTCAATTACCATCGCCTTCAGGCCGGCCGCCCCCTTCTTGGATATTATTGACGCCACTATCAGCGGAATAGCTTCGACGGTGGCGGTAGCATCGCGCAGCGCGTACATCTTCTTATCAGCGGGCGCAAGTTCCGCGGTCTGACCAGCCATCGCATAACCTACCTGCTCCAGGACGTTCTGAAACTCACTCGCCGAAAGACCTACCCGATATCCGGGAATTGATTCCAGTTTATCGAGCGTCCCGCCGGTGTGGCCCAGTCCGCGACCAGAAATCATCGGCACACAAACCCCGCAAGCGGCCACCAGCGGAGCTATTATAAGGGAGGTCTTATCACCGACACCTCCGGTGGAATGCTTATCAGCCTTTGGTTTGGCGATACGGGAAAAGTCCAGGATGCTGCCCGATTGCAGCATCGACTCTGTTAGAGACTGCTGCTCAGCCTCATTCATGCCATTCAGGTAGATGGCCATCAGCAAGGCGCTAATCTGGTAGTCTGCGATCTGTCCGTCGGTGACCCCGTCGATGAAGAACTTGATCTCCGCAGGCAGAAGTTGTTCGCGGTCGCGCTTCTTACGAATGATGTCCTGCGGTCTCAATTATTCCTCTCAATGTTCGGACTCGTTGCTCTTAACTTTTCCTTGCACCTTGACTCTAACGAGAGGTGACCCGGTCGCTACCGCTCCTCGGTTCTGACTCGTCGCTCATTAACACTACAGCCTGAGTCTGCACGGCCAAACCCTGGCCCACCGAACCTATTCCCTCTCCCGTCTTGGCCTTTACGCTGACACACTCAATTTCGACACCCAGTGTTTCAGCAATGTTCTCGCGCATTGAAAGCACGTAGGGTCTGAGCTTCGGCTCCTCGAGCATAACAATCGCATCCACGTTGACTACGAGCAGACCGCGCTCCTGGGCCAACCACATCACGCGCGAAAGTAGTTGCAGACTGTCAGCTTCTTTCCACTGTGGATCTCGATCGGGAAAGTGTACGCCCAGATCCCCTTCGCAAAGCGCCCCCAGGATGGCATCAGCAATAGCGTGCGAAAGCGCATCGGCATCCGAATGGCCCTCAGCTCCGCGAACGGTCGGAATGTGCACACCTCCCAGGACAAGCGACCGGCCATCAACCAGGCGGTGTATGTCATTGCCAATGCCTATGCGGAACATAACAAGTGGTGGTCACTGGTCAGTGGTCAGTGGCTAGTCGGGCTTTGCGATGCAAAAATGTACAACCAGGAAGGAACAGCAATGTCTGACTACTGACAACTGACAACTGACAACTGACAACTGACCACTGACTACTGACCTGCCTTAAGCAATACTTCCCCCAGCGCCAAGTCCTCGGGCCCGGTGATCTTAATATTCCGCGAACTGCCTTCTACGATTGTCACCTTCACACCCAGCCTCTCGACGAGTGCGCTCTCGTCTGTGAGTTCAGGATCCAGGACATCAACCTGCTCGTAAGCCCGTCGCAGCAATTCAAAGCGAAAACACTGGGGCGTGAGTGCGCGTCGCAAAGCTGTTCGAGGGAGTGTTTTTGCGACAATCCCCTTGCTGACCTCTTTTATCGTATCTGTCACCGCCGTGGTCAGGATTGCGGCCCCGTTCATTTCTGCTGCTTTGACCGTCTCGGTAATTTCGTCAGCAGTCACAAAGGGACGCACGCCGTCGTGTATCGCAATGATTTCAGCCGTAGCTGAACGAACCGCGAGCAGTCCCTTTAGAACAGACTCGGCCCGAGTAGTTCCTCCCGGAACAATCCTCGACAGCTTCCGCAACCTGTGCTTTTCCACAATCACGAGAAAGCCAGCGGTGTCCTGAGCCGGTAGAACCAGGATGATTTCGTGAATGGCCTCACACAGCTCGAAGGATCTGAGCGTGTGAATAATGATCGGTGTGCCTGCAAGCTCCAGAAACTGCTTGGCCCGGTTGCCGCCCATCCGAGTGCCCTGCCCGGCAGCAGCAATGATTGCGACATTCATAGAAAAAAGTGACAGGTAACAAGCGACAAGTGACAAAAAGACCAGGCTATTCTCTTGTCACTTATCACTTGTCGCTTGTCACTCTTTTCGTCTCCCGTTGCGCC
>JALZJF010000077.1 GCA_030859905.1 Acidobacteriota bacterium | reverse complement strand
AACACGCTGCTCATATCATTTCTTTTAATGCTTTCAACCTCGGAAACCGGCTTTATCGCAACCACCTTTCCTTTATCAAGGAGTTTGCTCCCGAAATGGGTCGTGGATTACGGGTCACTTACACGCTTAGATTCTTCTAGTTCGTTACAACCACCAAACCACACGAAGGCGACACCAAACATGCACGAAGGAAAGCCCGCTGGATTGAAGCGGGCTTTCTTTATCGGACTATCTCTTTATCACTTTGCTTTCCTAACTATCTCATTCACACCGCGGCTTTAGCCCGGTGTCAGAGCGAGACTCCAACACTGGAACCGTTTTAACGGTTTTCCGTAAAGCGTCGTCCACTCGGCCCATTCCAAACCGTTAAAACGGTTAGAAATCAGGGTGCAAGGTCAACCACCGGGCTAAAGCCGCGGTGTTGAATGAGAGTGCGTCCAAATGAAAAAAACCACCGTTTCCGCCGGTTCGTACTCCAACACAGTGGATTCAATCAGAGAAGGCGAATCAAATTTGCCAACTGGAATCGGCTGGTCGGCTGGTCGTTTCGTTGACAGCAGCTCATGAGGCCCGTAAAATACGATTTCCGTCGCCTTGATCTTCAGGGTTTTAATCACCGAGGTACCGCTGTGAGTCTAGTCAAGATCATCGTCATCACGGTCCTAATCATCCTGAGCATTCTGTTTTTGGGGCGATTCTTCATATAGCTCGGGCTGACTGTGCTCGTGCCCTCCGAAACGTGCAATAAAAATCTGCCAACTCAGGATTCAGTTTGTTTACAATCGCAATTGCTACGCGCAGAACTCTGGTTCTCTTCTCCTGCACTCTGCTTGCAATTGCCACTTCACTGCCGGTTAAGTCACTAGCTCAGAACAACTCTGAGGACGAGGACGTCATAAGTGTCAGCACTGATCTGCTGCTCTTCCCCATCCGCATCAGAGATAGGCGGGGACAGGCTGTGAGAGGCCTTGAGCAAAGCGACCTGGCGCTGAAGGACAAGGACCAGGTTACCTCCGGTCTGTATTTCGCTCCCGGCGCCGACCGGGTAGCTATCGTTTTCGCACTCGACCAGTCCGGCAGCTTGCGCGAAATAATTTCGCAGCAGCGCGACGCTGCGGTGGCCCTGTTTGGCCGCTTTAGCGAACGGTCAAGTGTCGCCGTACTTCGTTTTGCGGAAACCCCATCGCTAATCGTTCCTTTTGGTCGCGACCCCGCAGCAGCACGCGCAGCATTCAGTTTGGCCACCGGTGCAAATCAACGCACGGCCATATTCGATGCCGCCGCAAGAGCACTCAGGATGTTTGATGAACTGCCGCGCGTGCGATCTGAGCGTCACATAGTTGTGCTGATCAGCGACGGGCTCGACAATGCGAGCCGGACAAAGCCTAATGAAGTGATTGATGCAGCTCAGGAAAAACGTGTGTCTTTCTACGTGATTCACTTGCCACTTTTCGGGCCCCGCGAAGGACGACTTGCCGTACGCCCGCCGTCCAGAGGCTTTCGCGACCTCGCCTGGAAAACGGGCGGCAAATATTTCCTGGTAGGCGGTGACGCCGCCGCCGCGCTCAGGCCTGATAGGACAATCGATCTAACCCCGATCTTCCAGGCAATTGAGGAGGATCTCAGGAGCCAGTACCTACTGGGTTTTTACATTAATGAAACCGCGCGCGACGGACGCAAGCATCGTTTCTCACTGAGCCTGCTGCCGCCGGGTGTTGAGTATTCGGTAGGACGATTTGGTTATTCTCGCTCGCACGATTTTTTCGTGAATCTACCGAGCCACGTTACGAAGATTCCGAACTAGCGTAGTGGCTCTCAGCTAACTTTGCGGTCTTTTTAGTGCGGTTTCGTGTGATTTCGTGGATCGAGTCTTTGCCCACGGAAGGCGATCCACGAAGTCACACGAAAGACCACGAAACTCAAAGCGCTTTTCTGTCATTCATGAAACCAGCGAACACGCTGACCGTTGTACAGTTAGTTATTTTGGAGACACTACACTAGCGTGTTTCATCCAGTTATATTCGCGAATCATTATGACTGAAAACAACGATTTAGGGTTGCGGGCCATACGTCGGGCGTTGATCAGCGTCTCGGACAAAACTGGTATCGTCGAGTTTGCACACGAGCTAAGGCGGTTCGATGTTGAAATCATAAGCACTGGAGGTACCGCAAGAGTTTTGCACGAGGCTGGTATCGAGGTTCGCGACATCTCGGAAGTGACCGGCTTTCCAGAGATGATGGACGGTCGAGTCAAAACCCTGCATCCACGAATTCACGGAGCTTTGCTAGCTCTAAGGGACAATCCTGAACACCAGTCAGCAATGCGTGAACAGGGCATCGAGCCGATTGATATGGTCGTAGTGAATCTCTACCCGTTTGAGCAAACCGTTGCGCGCGATGGCGTCACGCTCGACGAAGCGATTGAACAAATAGACATTGGCGGCCCGGCTATGGTGCGATCATCCGCCAAGAACTTCCATGACGTGGCAGTCGTCGTCTCTCCCGCACTCTACCGAAAAGTCGCTGATGAGGTGCAAGTCAATCGCGGCGCGCTTCTGCTCTCGACGCGTGCGCGCCTGGCACGGCTCGCATTCCTTCAGACGGCGAAGTACGACCGTGCTATCGTCCAATATTTGAGCTCGACGGTGCATACGCCGGGAGAGAACCTACTCTCGGACGCAGCCTTGGATGAAGTAGGTCAGCATTTTGGCGCGTCACGAGAGAGGGTGCGCTCGACTCAATCTCCCAGGACAGAGGTTGTCAGAAACTCGGAAAATCAAGTTCGCCCGCATGCGCAAGACTCCTTCTCGGATGGCATCGTGTTGTCCGGCAGAAAGCTATTCGATTTGCGTTACGGTGAGAACCCACATCAGAAAGCCGCGCTTTACTCCGCCGGCGAGGCCCACGGGATCGCCCATGCTGAACTGCTCGGCGGTAAAGAAATGTCTTTCAACAATTACGTCGACACCGATGCAGCCTGGCAACTTGTGTGCGACTTTGAGGAGACAGCCTGCGCAATTATCAAGCATACGAATCCGGCGGGTGTCGGGCAAGGCGTGACGGCGGAAGAAGCTTACCGAAAGGCATTAGCCACCGATCCGCTCTCGGCCTTCGGGGGCATCGTTGCTTTTAATCGAACAGTAGACGAGGAAGCCGCCACGGCTGTGACTGAGATTTTCACAGAAGTGATAATTGCGCCTGAATACACTACCAGCGCCCTTGAGATTTTGCGCGCTAAGAAGAAGCTGCGAGTCCTATGCCCGGGAACTTCTAGAGCGGTTGACGAACTCGAATACCGGCAGATTAGTGGTGGCATGCTCGTGCAGACTCGCGACACTCACCGGCTGACGAAAGAAGATCTCCAGATTGTTAGTAAGCGACAGCCAACTGAAGAGGAGATCCGCTCTCTGCTTTTCGCGTGGATTGTCTGTAAACATACCAAGTCAAATGCGATCGTTTATGCGCGCGATGGACAGACCGTCGGAGTCGGCGCAGGGCAGATGTCGCGCGTTGATTCGGTAAAGATTGGGGCGATGCGCGCCCAACTACCTTTACATGGCTCAGTGCTCGCGTCGGATGCGTTCTTTCCATTCCGGGACGGCATTGACGAAGCTGCCAAGCAGGGAATCTCCGCCGTAATACAACCTGGCGGCTCCATGCGCGACGCGGAGGTCATCGCCGCCGCCGATGAACATGGAATCACGATGGTCTTCACCGGCATTCGTCACTTCAAACATTAGCCGCAAGCCTACGCAAAAGAAACAGGAGGGTTGGTGACATACCTACACGTTGGAAGTGACCATTGGTTTAGCGTTAAATTTACGTCTTGCTACGGTAGCGGCGCTTGAACCATACTGCAGGCACTAACCGCACTTCTTGCTGAGGAAAAATGGCGGAACCAGATTCACAACTTGAGACGACAGAGTTTGTGCGCTGCCGTTACTGCGGTCAGCGTAACCAGACGAAACCGGGAAGCAGTGAGGCTCGCTGCGGACGTTGCCGGCTCCTGCTTTCCGATGAGTCGCACAAGAAGTTTGCCAACTTGAATAAGGAGCAATACATTCACCCGGCCGATCGACGCGCGCTCGCGGCCCTAAAAGCCATTCCGGGGATTGACTCAGCACTGAAGAAACTGCTGGTCGTCACCGGTGAATCGGCTATTCGAGTCATCTTCACAGCGAGTGCCGTCAAGGTGACGCCTGAGCAATGTCCTGATCTTCATGCCAAGCTGACGATTGCCTGCAAAACGCTGGGCGTGGAGGCGCCAGACCTTTTCGTGCAACAAAATCCAGTAGCCAACGCGTTTACGGGCGGAGTAGAGCGCCCGGTGATTGTGCTCTATTCGCAGCTCATTGAGCGCTTGACCGACGAGGAGGTATTGGCGGTAGTCGCGCACGAAGTCGGTCACATCCACGCCGAACATGTTCTCTACCTCACGGCCGCGCGCTTGATTGAGTATCTGGCCAAGACCGCGGTACTGGCATCACCCTTGACTGGAATAGTCAAGGAGTTGCTAACCCTAACCATGCGGACGGCATTGCTTGCCTGGGCACGACGCGCAGAGCTTTCCTGTGATCGCGCTGCGCTGCTCGTGACTCAGGACGCAAACGTTATTGGTCGAGCGATGATGAAACTCGCCGGCGGGACATACGCTTCCAAGGTGGACTACGAGCTGTTCCTCGCTCAAGCCCGAGACTTCGAGAAGAATTACGACGCTAAAGCTCTCGACCGTTTTTGGGCCGACGTGATCACCGCCGGTCTGAGCCATCCCTTTCCGGTCTGGCGTGTGTCCGAGATCCTCAAGTGGGTTGAGAGCGGTGACTACAAGAAACTGATGATCGCACCAGAAAGCGCCGCGGCTTGAACCCAGAGTACCTATGTCTACATCGCATAAGAACTTAATCTCGCCGGAAGAGTATCTGGCACTAGAGCGAAAGGCAGAGACGAAGAGCGAATTCTATGCGGGTGAGATCTTCGCCCTGGCTGGGGCCAGCCTACGACACAATCTTATTGCTGGTAACGTCCTGATTGGGCAAGACACTTCTAGAGTGGAGCTATACCGCAAGCAGATGGATGGAACTTGGATTTTCTCTGAGACCACTGACGCACGAAGCACGGTAAGACTGACCTTGATTGACTGCCGGTTGACGCTGAGCGCCATCTACGACAAGGTCGATTTCTGACGATGTCACGCGAACGATTGCCTATTATTTAACGAATGCAGAGAATATCAATGCTCGAAGACAAACGCGGAATAATCTTCGGAGTCGCAAACAAGCGCTCGATTGCCTGGGCGACTGCTCTTTCGCTTCACGGGGCCGGCGCGCGACTAGCGTTTGCTTATCAGGGCGAACGCCTGAAAGAGAATGTTGGGGGCCTCACGGCTGACGTCATGCCTGACTCGCTTATTTTACCGTGCGATGTGACAAAGCAGGTTGAAGTGGATGAAACCTTTCGACGAGTCGGCAAAGAGTTTGGCCGGCTCGATTTTCTAATTCATAGCATCGCCTATGCCCCGAAAGAGGCACTGGAAGGTGAATATCTTAATACCAGCCGGGATGCCTTCCTAATGGCGCTCGAGATTAGCGCGTATTCACTGGCTCAACTTGCTCGGGCTGCGGTTCCCTTAATGACCGAAGGTGGCAGCATTGTCTCGATGACTTACTACGGCGCCGAAAAAGTCGTCGCCGGTTACAACGTTATGGGAATTGCCAAGGCTGCGCTGGAAGCAAGCACTCGGTACCTGGCACTCGATCTCGGACCGCGTAACATTCGCATTAACACGATTAGTGCCGGTCCTATTCAGACTCTTTCTGCTCGCGGCGTCTCGGATTTCACGACCATGATGAAGCATCATGCCGAGCGAGCGCCGCTGCGCCGCAATGTGGAGGCGCGCGAGGTTGGTGATACAGCTCTTTTCTTGTGCAGCCCGCTCTCATCCGGAATCACCGGCGAGGTGATCCACGTCGACTGCGGTTACAACATCATGGGAATGTAAGTGGCATAGACTTTAGTCTGTGGGTGCTCGCCAAACAGGGTCCTGCAACGGAAGTGAACCCTGCTGCAGATTGAAAACACAGACTGAAGTCTGTGCCACTTTGGGAGGTGCGATGGAGAAGCCAACGGAAGCTGAACGGCGGCAAGCAGAACGGCGGCATTCTCAACCGACCCAGGATGAACAACTTCTCGAGAGTCCGCGCAGTGATGAATTCACGCACACCGACACCTGGCGCGTGTTTCGTATCATGGGTGAGTTCGTCGAGGGCTTCGATGAGCTCGCCAGTCTCACCCGGGGCATCTCTATCTTCGGCTCCGCGCGCGCCAAACCCGATGATCCATACTACAAAGCCGCGGAGGAAACCGCGTCCCTGCTGGCGCGTGAAGGATTCGTCGTAATCACCGGAGGGGGTCCGGGCATGATGGAGGCGGCCAACAAGGGCGCGTTCGAAGCCGGTGGACTTTCGGTCGGCTGCAACATCGAACTGCCTTTCGAACAGGGGCCCAACCCGTATCTGACGCGTTCCGTTACCTTCCGCTATTTCTTCGTGCGCAAGATGATGTTCGTCAAATATAGCCTCGGCTTCATTATCTTCCCCGGCGGCTTCGGCACTCTCGATGAACTCTTTGAAGCGCTCACTCTGATTCAGACTCGCAAGATACGTAACTTTCCAGTGGTGTTATTCGGTTCGGAGTACTGGAACGGCTTAATGAATTGGATCCGAGACTTCGCCATGAAGGAAGGGAAAATCTCCGAGCAGGATTTAAAGCTTCTGCATATGACAGATTCGCCGGCAGAAGTTGTTCAAATTGTCGTCAATAGCCAAAGCTCGCTGCGCGGTCTGGACAAAGGCCTGGCAGACGACTACCGAGAACTGGAAACGAGATAGCACTCTCAGGCGAGTGGTAGCGACCCGGCCATATCAGAACGGTGAGCGGTAGCGACCCGGTCATGTCAGAACGGCGAGCGGTAGCGACCCGGTCATGTCAGAACGGCGAGCGGTAGCGACCCGGTCATGTCAGAACGGCGAGCGGTAGCAACCCGCTCTGATTTGCGGACCACGATTCTGACAGGGTTAGCTGAGAACCGTCGCACATGGGACCGGGTCGCTACCGCTCGCCGTTCTGACAATCAAGACTGGCTGAGAGCCAATCAAGGTAAGGAGCAGAGCCGACGGTTATGGGTAAGGCGATGATCTCGGGCGTCTCGTAACTGTGAAGTGCCCGCACCTCACGCTCAACCTCTTCAAATTTCGAACGCTCCGTCTTAGCGATGAGTAAAACCTCGGTTTCACGCTCGATCGTTCCCTTCCAGCGATATACGGAATCCATGGGCGGCAAGATTTGAACGCATGCAGCCAACTGCGCTCCCACCAGCATTTCGGCGAGCCTGGCTGCTTCTGATACGTTCGCAGCAGTCATCAGTACTACGATCGCTTCCGATGATTCTGTTGTCTCAGCGGCCGTCACCGCGTCTCTCCGTCCTCGCTCTGCGCCTCCTCGGGCACGGCACCGGTCAACGGTGTCGTATCACTGCCGAAGAAGGCGCTGTAGAGTTCCTGCGCACGATCGAGGTCGCGCTCATCGACAAGCACTATGCTGCCTTCCGCCGTAGCGGACAGGAGTGGCGAGAACGCATCGGCGCCTCCTGATTTCACCATCGAGCGAATTCCATTCTGCGTGAGAATGTCGTTAACCATCTCGGCTTCGATAGGCGAGCCGAGCGTGTGCAGCGGCAAGAAGCGCGCCTCACTTTCGTCACGACCAGTGGTGGGGTCCAGACGCTCGACAAGGTTAGCATTGTCGTCAGGACAGTTCGTTATACCCGGCTGGTACTCAGCTTCGCAAACAGGACAAAACATGAACCCTCCAATGACAGGTGACAGGTGACAGGTGACAGGTGACAGGATAAAGATTTACCTGTCACTTGTCACCTGTCACTTGTCACCTATCACCTGTAGCTGTCCTGCTGAAAGGAATCTCTTCGAAGTGGGTCATCTTTTTAAAGGCATGGAAGCGGTCGTTTATTTCTTCGTGAGTCAGCCGACGCACCCGTTCGGTGCCAAATTCTTCCACGTTGAAGGAAGCCATTACGGAACCGAAAATCATCGCGCGCCGCATGGCTGCGTCGTCTAGTTTCTCCTGGCTGGCAAGGTAGCCCATTAAACCGCCTGCGAAGGTGTCGCCCGCTCCGGTGGGATCAAAGACCGACTCGAGCGGGTAGGCTGGAATCGCGAAGTAGCTCTGGGCCGTGAACAGTGCCGCTCCATATTCGCCCCGCTTCACGATCAGCGCCCTGGGTCCCCATGACAGAATCGTCCTGGCCGCCTTAACGAGATTAGGAATTTCCGTTAACTGCCTAGCTTCGGCATCATTAATGATGACGACATCCACGCCTTTGATTGTGCGCAGCAGCGAGTCCCTGGCAGTCTCGATCCAGAAGTTCATCGTATCGAGTGCTACCAGTTCAGCATTCGGAATTTGCTCGCGCACTTCGCGCTGCAAATCTGGCTGAATGTTTCCGAGGAAAACAAGCCGAGCTTTCTTCGAGTCCTCAGATAGCTTTGGTTTGAAGTCGGCGAAGACGTTCAGTTGGGTATCGAGCGTGTGGGCGACGTTTAAATCGTAATCGTAGCGACCCTGCCAACGAAAAGTCTTACCGTCAGGGATACGTTCGAGATCGCTGGTGTCAATGCCGTGCGTATCAAATACTTCCTGTTCCGCTTCGCTAAAATCACCGCCCACCACGCCAACAATACGAACGTGGGTGTAATAGCTGGCTGAAATCGAGAAGTGAGATGCCGAACCGCCAAGCATCTGCTCGCATTTGCCAAACGGAGTTTCTACGGCATCAAAGGCTACAGAGCCAACAACAAGAAGAGACATGGGTTTTATTTGGGGTTTTCAGTTTCTTTCTTGCTTGGCTTTCCGTCTACTGCTTGCTGCCTTCCGTTTTTGCTTTCGCGCTGCCCAGCGCAGCCAGGTCTGCTTCAGCTTGTTTCCGAAAACTACTATTCGGGTAATCGGTAATTAACCGGGTCAGGTATTCGCGTCCCAACTCCCTGAATTCATCAGCCGATAACGTGCGTTTCGAGGTGCCATCGTAACTGACATAAAGCTCTGGCCTCTGCTTGCCCTTATTCTCGGCCAGGAAAAGACTGCTAGCGCCAGCCATGAACAGGGCTTCTTCGATTCGGGCAAAATTTGGATTGCCTGCGATAATTTCTTCACAGCGTTTTAGCGCCGCGACGTAGGCCTTCTTAAGTTTGAAGTAGTTTCGGGCGACCTCGAGATTGTGTCGGGAATCCTTCTCGAGATCCGGATCTCGAATCGTAGAAGGATCCGGGCCGGTTTTCGCTTTCCCCTGCCCGGAGACTGACGGCGCACAAAGCAACATTGCAGACATTAGAAACGCAACTGACAAAAGTTTCTTTCGCATAAATTCCTCGGACTTAAGTTCTCCTGGCTTCGGCGAGCGACGCCCCGCCGCTCAACTCAAGAAGCAGCATACTTTCTGATGATCGCATCCAGCTTCTTCGTTGTCGTCGGCGGCCAAAGTTCGGGAGCGGTAAAGATTGCATTCTTGAGGGCCGACCCACACTTGCAACCACGCGGACGCTCGGAGAGCCGCTTTACCGCCTCTTTCATTACGATCTGAGCGTTGCGGATACTCTTGTTTAAATGCTCAACCACGGCTTCGACGCTTACCGCATCGTGGCCTGAATGCCAACAATCGTAGTCCGTTACCAAAGCAAGAGTGGCGTAGCAAATCTCCGCTTCACGAGCTAGCTTCGCTTCCTGTAGGTTTGTCATCCCGATAACGTCCATCCCCCACGCACGGTAAACGTTCGACTCGGCTACGGTCGAGAATGCCGGCCCCTCCATGCAAAGATACGTGCCACCACGATGCGCTTTGACGCCGGCTGCTTTACAAGACTCCTGCAGCTCGTCGCCCAAATCATTACAGACCGGATACGCAAAGGTCACGTGCGCGACGATACCCTCTCCGAAGAAGGTCGACTCGCGAGCCCGGGCTCGGGTGCGGTCAAAAAACTGATCCGGAATCACCATATCCAGTGGGGCGTACTCTTCCTGTAAAGATCCAACTGCGGAAGCTGAAAGCAAACGCTCAACGCCAAGCAATTTCATGCCGTAGATGTTTGCTCGGAAAGGGACTTCCGTGGGCGTAAAGCGGTGACCTCTCCCGTGACGCGGTAGAAAAGAAACTCGCTGTCCCTCCAGCGTGCCGATAATGAACGCATCTGAAGGGCTGCCGAAAGGAGTGTCAACTTTAACCTCCTCAACGTCCTTCAGTTCCGGCATCTGATACAGGCCGCTACCACCAATGATTCCGATCTTCGCACTGGTCATCTGATTGCTTGGTTGCCGCCGCCACCTTCCCCTAGCAGGTTGCTGAAAAACTAAGAACGATCCACGAAACCACACGAAGCGGGCACGAAAAGAGCCATTGTTTCGAGTCATTTCGTGCGCTTTTGTGGATCGTCTTAATACCACCCATTCAGGTTGTCATAGACGAGCATAAGCCCCTCACACCAGGGAACAACAACATCATGCGTAAACTCATCTTGTACGATGACGTCTGCGACAACCTGAGGCAGGAATATGCCTAACCGGACATGACCGCGCCCAGTCAACTACATCCTTGAGATTCTGCTGATCTGCCAGTTGGCCTTCGATCTCAGCGACCTTGCGGGGTGAAAGATTGGCATGATTCAGAACACACATTGTCACAATCTACAAACTAGCATCGAACTCATACTTCTCAGCACTCAACCTAACGCCCTCTTCAATCAGCTTGCACAATGGAGCGTCGAAATCGTGATAGAAGAGGCAGAGCCAGCCTTCGCGCGCCGCTTGCGGCAGAAGTCTTTTCTTTGCTTCGAGCGTTTCTAACGGAAAGAGATCGTAGCCCATGATCCACGGAAACGATATGTGCGCTCTCATCGGCACTAGATCAGCGAAACCGAAGATGGTGCGATCATCCTGTTCCAGGCGCCAACACTGCATCGTTCGATTATGCCCAGCGTGAGTTTCCATGCGCAGACCAGGTACGACTTCGTAATCTGCTTCCTTCAACTCGAGTTGTCCGTTTTCTTTAACCGGCTGCCAATTCTCAGGCAGGTAACTTGCTCGGTCGCGTTCGGTAGGCTGTTCGGCGTGCTCAAACTCAGCGCGAGAGACAAAATACCTGGCGTTCGGAAAAGCTGAACTGGGCTGGCCATCTCCACCCAAAACTGTGTTTCCACCTGCGTGATCGAAATGCAAATGCGTGTTGATGACGATCGTTATTTCTTCCGGGCCGACTCCAGCTATAGCCCGCAACGAATCTGCTAAGGGTCGCTCACGCGCGATGCCGTACATACGCGTTTGCTTGTCGGAGAATTTCTCACCAATGCCGGTCTCGATTAGTATCCGTTCAGAACCAGCCTCGATGAACACGCAGTTCATGTTCATACGGATCCGGTTTTGATCGTCGGGCGGACACACTTTCGACCAGAGATTGCGCGGGACCACACCGAACATCGCGCCTCCGTCGAGGCGAAACTCGGTGTCAGGCACAATCTCGACGCGGTAATCGCCAAACTGCATGCTGAATTATTGAGACTGCGCGGTCACTTCCGGCTCGGGGTCGCACTACTCTTTGAGCCTTCAGCCTTTGGATTCTCCTGATTTTGCGCTGGCTCTGCAGGGTGAGCTTCCCCAGCTTCTCCCTGGTCCGGAGCAAATTGCGGCGGCATAATCGGCATCTCCTGCGCCTCCGGCATCTTCACTTGAAAGTTCTCAGCAACGGTGACGTGAGAACGCTTAACGATGTCTTCGACAACCTGCTTCTGCTTTTCCTGTTCTACGGCGGCGCGCGCCTGCTCGCGTGCGGGTTTTGGCGGCGCGAAGGGGTTGTCGCCTGGCGCGCTATCTCCAATCAAAATATGGCGAGCGTGGATCTGTTCTTCCTGCTTACCTTCTTTCATCTCCGTGCGACGTTCTTCGAGTTTGATAATATGGTAGCCAAACTGGCTCTCGACCACGTCGCTGATCTCCCCCGGCTTCAAAGCAAAAGCAGCTTTCTCAAACTCCGGCACCATCTGACCTGGCCCAAACCAACCGAGATCGCCGCCCTTGGCCTTGCTGCCATCGGTTGAGAACTCGGCAGCTAACTTCGCGAAATCCTCGCCGGCACGAGCTCTTTTTAGAATCTCTTCGGCCTTACCGCGTTTTTGTTTGGGATCAAGCTCAGGGTGCTTACCCACGTAGGCATCAATCTCCGCGTCAGTGGCTTTCATTTTTTCTGCCAACTGCTCCTGGGCGTAGGTTTGCGCCAGCAAACGAGCGTGCTCGAGCATGATCTGCAACTGCACACTGCGCTGTTTGTCCACACCGGCGGCAGTTCCTTTACGTTCACCGATCAGCACCTGACCCAATTGGCTTCGCACCTGCTTGATTTGTTCTTCCGGGATCTGACCGCTCGCCAGTTGCGGGTTCTTCGCCTTGGCATCATTTATGAACTGATCAAACTTAGCCGTGTTCACAGGGTCCTTAAAAAACTCTTCAACTTCCTGCTCAGTGGCGTTCGCAGCCGCTTGTGCCGGCCCCTGCAACTTGGCGTAGTTTTCAGCGATGACAACTGCCCGCACGAGGTCGAGCTGGCGTTTCATGTCAGGCCTGCCAGCAACTCCCTTGGCCCTCGCCTCTTCGGCCACTGCCAGTAAACTGCGGAGGTTCTCAGCAAAATCCTTACGGGTTGCTTCATCTGAAGCCAGCCGGCTGCGAAACTGAGGCGGCTGGTCTTCAGCAATCATTGCCATGTCTTCAGAATTCAAATTGACGGCCTCGATGCGCCGCGCTTTAACCTGCCACGTAATCAATCCCGCCGAAAAAACGACGGCGACGGCAGCAGCAATCCATGCTTTTGTTGTTGATGTCAAAATACTTTCCTTTCCAAATTGAAAAAACTATCGATGCTGCACTAACTCAAGCAGCACGCCATTCGTTGATGAGGGGTGAATAAAAGCCACGAGACAACCGCCGGCGCCGAGCCGAGGCGTTTCGTCGATCAAACGGGCGCCCTTTTCTTTCAGTTGTCCCAACGCTGCGCGAATATCGTCAACCCGGATCGCAATATGATGAATTCCGGGGCCCCTTTTATCCAGAAACTTTCCCACTGGCGAGTCCGGGACCAGTGGCTCTAAAAGTTCAATATGAGTTTCACCAATAGCCAGCATCGCGATGCGCACTCCCTGATCGATAACATCCTCCGTGGACTCGATCTCAAGGCCCAGAGAGTCTTGCCAAAGCGCGGTGGCCTCTTTCAGTTGGCGCGTGGCGATACCTATGTGGTCGATTTTCATAGACTACCGACTAATCAACTCTTCCACAGCAGAATAAGGGTCGCGCCGACGCGTGGCAACCTCCTCGGCGAGACGGTCGAGTGTGTCAGATGCGGAATCTGACGCCAGGGTTTGCGCGAGTAAACGCTCACGAAGGAGTTCCAGTATTCGCCAACGAGCTATCGCACGTCTCCGCTCAGTTCCCAAATCTGTCTTAAAATTAAAGTCTCGATAGTTCTCAATCGCGGCTGCTAAATCGTCGATGCCCTTATTTTCGGTTGCTATCGTCTTGATTATTGGCGGCCGCCAACCATCCTCCCGGCCGGACAGCGACAACAAGGCCTCCACCTCATTTTGGGTGCTGTAAACTCCCTCGCGATCAGCCTTATTAATCACAAAGATATCGCCTATCTCCATAATCCCGGCCTTGATTGCCTGAATATCGTCACCCATTCCCGGCACCAGCACAACTACAGCCACGTCCGCTGCCTTTACGATCTCGACTTCATCCTGCCCCACGCCAACTGTTTCCACAACCACCTTCGAGTATCCGGCTGCATCCAGTATGGAAACCGCATCCACCGTTGCTCGCGCAAGTCCGCCAAGATTGCCGCGAGTAGCCATCGAGCGAATGAAGACCCCGGGATCGAGACCCAGCGCCTGCATCCTGATCCGATCCCCGAGAATGGCGCCTCCCGAGAAAGGGCTGGAAGGATCAACAGCGACAATCCCTACGCGCTCCTTCCGATCCCGGTAGAGCAACGCCAGCTTGTCGACCAGCGACGACTTTCCCGCTCCCGGCGCACCTGTTATTCCTATTACCCATCCCCGGCCGGTCAGAGGAAAGATCTGCTTCATCAACTCTGAAGCATCTTTGGAAAGATCTTCGACTTTTGAGATCGCGCGCGCCACCGCGCGCACATCTCCCTTGAGAATGAGTTCAATTTCCGGGCTTTGACTGACGGCATTCATAAACTGAACGATTAAGTCAAAGACGTGTTTTCGTCCCTGATGAAATCAACCGTCTCGCGAATCTCCGGCAACGCGTTGATTACTTTGACTTTTTTATAGGCTGCTAACCCAAGTCTGATTGATTCTTCACTTCCCATAAAACCGCTCGGTGCAGGACTCCTACACAGAAGCAGTTGAGGATAATATCTCTCGCGCAATAATCATCCTTTGAATCTCGGATGTACCTTCACCAATTGTGCAGAGCTTAGAATCGCGCCAGTATTTTTCCGGAGGGTAGTCCTTGGTGTACCCGTAGCCACCGTGCACCTGGATGGCTTCCTCGCAAACGTTTACGCTTATTTCGGAAGCAAACAGCTTGGCCATCGACGATTCCTTTGTCGTTTTCTTCCCCTGATCCTTCAGCCAGGCAGCGCGATACATGAGTAAACGGGCCGCATCGATTTGCGTGGCCATGTTTGCCAACTTGAATTGGATCGCCTGAAACTCGGAGATGGGTTTACCGAACTGTTGTCGTTCCTGAGCGTATCGCAGCGCCGACTCATATGCCCCCTGGGCGATTCCCACGGCGAGAGCAGCTATCGAGATGCGCCCGCCGTCCAGGATCTGCATGGCGTTTACGAATCCCTGGCCTTCTGTACCCAGGCGGTTCTCGTCGGGAATATAACAGTCTTCAAAAACAACGCTGGCTGTCTCCGAAGCCCGAAGCCCCAACTTGTTCTCTTTCTTTGAAGGGAAAAACCCTTTCATTCCCTTCTCGAAGATGAATGCCGAAATTCCTTTGTTCTTCCGTGAACGGTCGGTGACGGCAAAAGCGACGCAGGTATCGGCATGAATCGCGTGGGTAATAAAATTCTTCGAGCCGTTCACCACCCATCCGCCATCTTGTCGCGCAGCCGTAGATCTGGTGCCAGAGGCGTCTGAACCCGCACTCGGTTCGGTCAGGCCCCAGGCTCCCAAATATTCTCCACGAGCCAGCGGTTCGAGAAATTTCTTCTTTTGAGCTTCGGTTCCAAACTGGTAGATATGGTTCGAGCAAAGCGAATTGTGCGCGGCTACCGAAATTCCCACAGAGCCGTCGACTCGGGACAACTCCTCGATGATGGATGCATATTCGACGTAACCCATACCAGCGCCGCCATACTCTTCAGGGAAAATCACGCCCATCAGACCGAGTTCAGCAAGCTTGGGCTTTAGTTCAATGGGAAAATGCTGTGCCTCGTCCCACTCCATGACGTGCGGCGCGATCTCCGCCTCGGCAAACTCGCGCACGCTCATCTTGATCTGTTTCTGCTCGTCGCTTAATTCAAATTCCATCCTGCTCCCCAAAATCACCGGTTTCCACGTGACAAAGGCATCCTCGCCTGTCTCCTAGAACAGGCAAGAATGCCTGCCTGACAACAAACCCCGCGTTTCAGTCGAGATTATTCTACCTCAACGCCTGGCTGAACCGTGACCACTAGGACGCACCCGGCTTCCTTTTGCTTGTTTGCTCTTGCGTTCCACTTTCATCAAACGATTGACTTCTGAGGGTGAAAGTAGTCGCCAGTAACCCGGTCTCAGATCGTCATCCCGCAGTGGGCCAATACGCGCTCGCCGCAACTTCACCACCGAATGTCCGATCACGTCGAACATGCGTCTAATCTGCTGATTGCGTCCTTGATGAAGGACCACCTCAAACCAGGCATTAGATCGGGTCTCGTCAATCCTGGTGATCTTTGCTGGCGCTGTCTTAGTTCCGTCGTCGAGTACCACACCGCGTCTGATCCGCTCGATTGCGGGCTCGGGCGGCAGACCTTTCACCTTAGCTTCGTAAACCTTTTCTACGCGATTGCGGGCGGCCGTAATGAAGTTAGTGAAATCGCCGTCATTCGTCAGCAGCAGGAGACCTTCGGTATTGAAGTCTAAACGACCGACAGGGTGTAGCCGGCCCAGGGAAGGTGGCAAGAGTTCGGTTACCAATGGACGACCCTCGGGGTCGGAGACGCTCGACAGATAACCCTTCGGCTTATTCAGCAATACGTAAACCTTTTCACGCTTCGCCAGGACAGGGTTGATCAGTTTGCCACAAACTTTGATATGGTCGCGTTTAACGTCCGCCCGGGTTCCGAGCTCCGTTACGACCTGGCCATTTACTGTGACCACGCCCGAGGTAATCAACTCCTCGGCATGGCGGCGCGAAGCGATTCCCGCGGCGGCGATGAGTTTTTGTAGACGCTCTTCCATTTGACTGGTCGGCAGGAGGCAGGAGCAGATCATTTTCCATTTGTCATTTCTCTTTTTTCATTTGTCATTGCAAGTCAGCAGAAATGTGGAGTCGTGAATCAACTTCATCAAAAAGACTCAAGAAGTTATTCCCCAATGACAAATGAAAAATGATCTGTTCCTGCCCCCTTTTTCTAGACTATCCCACTCGCTAGATCCTCAAAATCCTCGATGCTTGGTAGTTCAGAAAGGTCTTTCAGTCCAAACTGGATCAGGAACTCCTTCGAAGTGCCGTACATCATCGGGCGGCCAATCGCCTCTTTCCGACCCTTGGCGACGATCAATTTCTTGTCCAGAAGGGTCTTGATTGACGAAGGTGATTGCACTCCACGGATGTCCAGAATTTCCGGCACCGTTATGGGCTGCTTATAGGCGATAACTGCCAGGGTTTCGAGAGAAGCGAGCGATAGCTTTGCGCTGGGCCTCGATTTCAAAAAGGCGCGGACGTGTTCGTGATACTCGGGACGAGTGGCAAACTGCCAACCGCCTGCGACCTCTCTCAACTGCAAACCGCTGCCACGTCCATTGAACTCCGCGACCAGGCTGGCGATGCCCGCTTCAATTACCGATTGATCTTCTTTCAGCACTTCAGCGATGGACCTCGCATTCAAGGGTTCATCTGATACATAAATCAATGCTTCGATTATTGCCTTTCTCTCTCCCACGCTCTGCACAGCAAGCGGCGTTAAGTCGGCCTCATCGCGTTCGGCCTCAACGGAAGACTGCGCGATGTCCAGTTCGTCATCGGCCTCGGCGGCGAGAGTTTCAGCATCAAACGCCCGTTCTGTGCCCTGTTGTTTTGCCACGTTCGTTCACCTTCCCTATCAGTCTGCCACTACGCGTCTGAGCCTAGCTGGCAACGCGAGCGAGGATCTCCCCAAAAGTTTCCCGTTGAAATAAGTTGATCTCAGTCGTCCGCACAAGTTCCAACACTGAAAGAAAAGCCAGCACCAACTCGCGACGCGAACGCGCCCGCTCGAAAAACACTCGCAGGTTCAACTCACCCGAGGACATTACCATGTTCCTCAGCCTCTCAATCATCTCCGCCATCGAAATCTCTTCGCGCTCGATCTCCAGCAGCACCTCGTCTTTATGTCGCGCCAAAATCTCCTGAAACACCTTCAGTAGATCGAAGACACCGACAACAACTTCGGGGTTGTTCTTATCAGTCTCCAATTCAGGGCGCTTGAACACGGCCCGCTCGACTGTTGCTCGCGACCAGAGCATCTGCGCCGCCGCTTTGTATTTTTGATACTCCAACAACTGATCAACCAACTCATTGCGCGGATCCGTCTCCTCTTCTGCCGCTGCGAACGGATCGCGGGGCAGGAGCATCCTGGTCTTAAGCTCGATCAATGTCGCGGCCATGACTAAGAAATCCCCGGCCACGGCCATGTCCAGATTCTGCATTAGGTGCAGGTAGCGTAAATATTCGTCAGTGATACGAGCGACTGGAATATCGTAAATGCTAACCTGCTCCTGTCGGATCAGGTGCAGTAACAAGTCCAGCGGTCCTTCGAATTCACCCATGACGATTTTAAGATCGTCACTGTGACTATCGGCAACCAGCTCAGGTCTTGAACCCGCGACGTTCAAGGTTAGCGGGTTCCCGTCTTCGACTGCTGCCGGCTCAATTGATTCAGGCGTTTCTTCCATCTATTGGCTACTGGTCACTAGTCACTGGCACTCGCTCCAACAATTCCCATCGCCGCGTAGACGTTGGCGAGCGTGGTGCCAGCAATCAATCTTGCTTTCTCCCGACCCTGGCCCAGAACGCAATCCAATTTTTCAGGTCCGGTTCCCTTCACGCGCTCCTGAACGGGCCGCAAAAACTCAACCGTAACATCCGCTAGATCCTGCTTCAACTTGGCGTAACCCTTGCCGTCAAAATGGGATTCAATATCATCAGTCGGTTTACCGGTAAGCAGTTTGTAGATAGTCAACAGGTTCGTGATCGCCGGACGCGCGTCGTCGAATCTAATCTCGGCGCCCGAATCAGTCACGGCGCGTTTAAACTTTCGGCTGATCGTGTCAGCGTCATCGAGCATCATTACGCAGCCGTTCGGATCGTCGTCGGACTTGGACATCTTCTTCGTTGGATCCGAGAGCGACATAATGCGCGCGCCAACTTTCGGAATGTAAGCCTCAGGCACGCGAAACGTGTCGCCGTAATCCCGGTTGAATCGGGTAGCGAGATCACGTGTGAGTTCAAGATGCTGCCTCTGATCTTCGCCGACGGGTACAAGGTCTGTCTGGTAAAGCAGGATGTCGGAGGCCATCAGGACCGGATAGTCAAACAAGCCAGCACTGACATTTTCACTCTTTCGCGACTTGTCCTTAAACTGCGTCATTCGCTCCAGCTCAGACATGCGAGCCAAGCAGTTGAGAATCCATGTCAACTCAGCGTGTTGGTGAACATCGGACTGGACGAAGATGGTGGAGACGTCAGGATTGATCCCAACGGCCAAATAAATTCGCGTTAGTTCCCTGGTCTTCTCGGCAAGCAATTTGGGATCTTGTGGGATAGTGATAGCGTGAAGATTGACGATGCAGAAGAAGCTTTCGTACTCGTGCTGGAGATTTACCCAATTGCGCAGCGCGCCTAGATAGTTGCCGAGATGTACGTTGCCGGTAGGCTGGGCGCCGCTAAAGATTCTCTTGGGCATGCTTTCTTAATTGACGAAGCCTAACGATGCCGACGTTATAAGTCACCGGAGTCCTAAGAACAGCAGGTATTCCACGAAGTACATCACGGGTCTCATGATGGCGCTAAAAAAACCTATGTAGATCAAGACCATTAAGATAATGAAGCCAAACTGCTCCATGAAGGCCAACATCGGACGCATACTCTCCGGAAGGAAGGTCTCCAAAATCTTGCTGCCATCCAGCGGCGGAAAAGGCAGTAGGTTAAAGACGGCGAGCGATATATTCATTATTAGAAAGTATTCAAGGAGCAAGGTGACCGGCTCTCTCAGCGATTCAGGGATCGAAGCAAAACCTCCCGTCATCAAGAGCACCTTGATAATGGTGAAGGCGCAGATGGCGATAAAGAGATTGGCCATTATTCCGGCCGCAGAAACCATAACGTTGGCCAAGTCCTTGTTGCGCCAGCGAAGAGGATTGACCGGTGTCGGCTTGCCCCAGCCGATGAGCGGAATCGCGGCTGCGGCTCCGCCCATGCTCCCAAGGATGAAACCAACTATCGGTATCAGCAGTGTCCCAATCGGGTCTATGTGGGCCGCGGGATTCAGCGTGATTCGCCCCAGCAGACGAGCCGTATCATCACCAAACCTGTTTGACATCCAGGCATGTGCCGCTTCGTGGGCCGAGATCGCAAACAGCAGCACCACCATGTAGATCAGCAGTTGGGGTATTAGTTCTGAGGTCACGCAGTTCTAATCAATGGAAAGATATAAGAAGCCGTCAAGTTAGCACCCCCCTAGTTGGCTGTCAAAAAGGTGCTCGTCAAGGTACTGCATCAGTACTCTCCTCAATCAATCAAGTAGATAACCGCCCGGTTTATGCACTCAAAGACTGCCCTTTATTCCCAAAGACAAGCTGTAAACTGAGTCGTTCGAGGCTACAACCATATCGCCAGCTGAACTAAATACCAGTCCGACAAGGTTCATTCCGGCGGCAAACAAATCCGCATCTCCGTCTGACGATATACGCACGATTCCCCGGCGACCTTTAAGCGAAGCAGCGAGATAAAGATTGCCCTCGTCGTCGAAAGCGAGTCCCTGAGGGCGCCCCAGACCCTTATAGAAAACCGCCACTTCGCCATGCTGATCGATGCGATATACGGAATCGAAGCTGGTTACGGTTGGTCCGGTCACGTAGAGCGCATTCTCGGGACCGAAAGCGAGATGGTAGGCGGACACCGATGGCTCAAGCTGGACCCATGCCTTCTCTTCGCCGATGCCATTGACCTTGTAGATCGTGCCGGTGCGATCACCTACATACATCGTTCCAGCGCTATCGAAAGCCATTCCTGTCGCAATCCCAAGATTTCTGACAAAGGCCACCGCTTCCCTAAACTGGTTGACGCGGTACACAGTGCCATCAACCCGACTGGTGACGAACATCTGTCCGTCCTTATCAAACGCGATTGCCGTGGGATTGGTGATATCACCAGAGAATTCGCTGACTTCGCCATTTGGTTCTATGCGAAACAGCGATACCGGCAACTGCTCACCCCGTGAGCCGGAACGCGTTACGAAGAGCGTTCCCTCATTAGGATCAAAAGCGGGATTCGTAACCGGATGAAGGTCTTCCGCAATTCTCTTGCCCACTACAAAGGTCCCCGGCGCGCTTCGCTTACCCGGGCTTTCCAGAATTACTTCCACGAGCCCACTCTGTTTGATCTCCGGCACGAGAGCCACAACGCGATGCGGACCCAGCGCAACGATGTGAGCCTGCTCGGCCCCAAACCAAACGGCACATTTGGCGGGTTGGGTGGTGTCGAAACGCTCACACTCAATGCTGACTTCGCCGCCCGCTATTCCAGACTTGGGAGAGATACTGATAGTTGATCCTGGGCTACTCATAAAGCAAACCTGCCGCCTAGTAGGTTTTGCGGCATAATCCACTTGAAGCACCGCTTGGTAAAGGCTTTAAGGTATACGAAAGGCTTTTTATGATACGACGCCCTAAACAGGCATGTCTAACGTTCGACGCGCGCCAGATCTTTGCTGCCGACCGCAATAGCCGCAATAGCCCCATGCTTGCATCTCTTCGCCTATGCTATACTCTCCCCGCTAAAGCGACTCCGTGCGGTCTCGAAAACTTTTGCCAACGAAGTGTTTTTGAGAAGCGTGATTCGCAAACTACGAATTGTAATGCTCAAGCGAATAAGCGAAGCGACATCGCAGAGCAATATCAAAGCAGATCTAGCGGCGTTCGTAATCCACCGTTCGCACCAATCCCACTGTACCTTCAAGGCTCCGAGATTCCCATCGCTTTTAGTCTTTTCGGGAGGGTCGCTCGCGCTGCGTCTATTACTTGTGGTCCAAGTCAAGGGGAGGAGCAAGTTCGATTAGTAGCGTCTTGGGAAATACATCGGGTCTAAAGCCCAATCAGCTACGCCGCATAGAGAAACTCTACACGCGGCGTATCCCGCCTAATCAGATTTTGACCACCGAATTTGCTCGGCAGATCGCCGAGCTTTCGCACGAGACACGCAGACAGATTGGTGTCCTGATAGATCGGAAGGGTCATGTCGAATACGTCATGGTAGGCGATAACCGGCGCATCGAGCTACCAGACTTCAAACGCATTCGGGTGGCCACCGGCCGCTTCCGCGGACTTCGCTGTATTCATACTCATCTGCGCGGCGAAGACCTAACCCAGGATGACCTGACCGATCTAGCACTGTTGCGCCTGGATCTAATGGCCGCGATCGACGTAGATCCAGAGACAGCACTTGCCGGCCTCGTGCGAGCCGCCCACCTACTGCCCATGCACGCAGGTGAACTCCAAAAGGTAAACTCGTCTGAGGCATATGCTTTTCTTGAGCCCAGGATACCCTCCCAACTGGATCTGGATTTCCTCGCGCTGATCAATTCTCTCGAGGCAGAAATGGCGCGGAATCGTAGCGTCTCCCACCGGGCCGAGATTAGAGAGCGCACCATTCTTGTGGGAGTTACCACTGGTCCATTGTCAGATGCTGAAGAATCAATGGCGGAGCTCGCCGAACTCGCCACTTCCGCCGGAGTTGTGGTGCAAGACAAGATTATCCAACGGCGGCAGGCAATCGATCCCCGAACCGTCCTGGGCCGGGGTAAGCTGGATGAACTCCTGATTCGCGCACTTCAGTTGGGCGCGGACATGCTCGTCTTCGATCGTGAACTGGCGCCCGCTCAAGTCAAATCGCTCTCGGAAGCCACTGACTTGAAAATCATCGACCGATCGCAATTGATCCTGGACATTTTCGCACAAAGGGCGCAATCACGAGAGGGCAAGATTCAAGTGGAGCTGGCCCAGTTGAAGTATCTACTGCCTCGACTCATCACGGGCCAGGACTCGGCCTTCTCCCGTCTCGCGGGCGGTATTGGAGGCAGGGGCCCCGGCGAAACAAAGCTTGAGACCGATCGTCGCCGAGTTCGCGATCGCATTAATCGTCTGGAAAAGGAGATCGCAGCGCAGCGACAACGGCGGCAGGAGCAACGCAAAGGAAGAACCCGAAAGGGACTGCCAATCGTCTCGATAGTTGGCTATACAAATGCTGGTAAGTCGACACTACTTAACACGCTCACTGCCAGCGAGGTTCGCGCGGAACAGCGAATGTTTGCGACGCTGGATCCAACCTCGCGGCGACTGCGTTTGCCCCGCGAACAGGAAGTGATCATTAACGACACAGTTGGTTTCATACGAGACCTGCCCCCCGATCTTCTGTCTGCCTTTCGCGCGACGCTGGAAGAGATTAGTGAGAGCAGACTGCTTATTCACCTGGTCGATGCTTCAAATCCACGCTTCGTTCAGCACATTGAATCCGTCGAAAGAATTCTGAGAGAACTCAAACTTGAGGCGATACCCACTGTTCTGGCTTTGAATAAAGCAGATCAGGTCGACGCGAACACCATGCAGGCGGTTTTCAGAAAGGCTTCACAGGAAGGCACAAGAAATGCTGTCGTGCTTTCCGCCACCGACGCTCGCTCGATTGAGCCACTACTCGATAAGGCGGGCGCGGTCCTGGCGCGCGATTTGATGACCCGGATTCCCCAGCAAGAGGATTCCGGAGGCGAGCCGCTTTCGCGGATCGCATAAAACAAGAATGGGCCTTCGTCCGCGATTTACAACTCCTCTCACTCGAGCGCGGGACGCTTTAGCGCGTTACCTAGTGCGCCCTTTCGAAGTATTTGAACCCCGCACTCGTCTGCTGGTAGGCTTCGCCGTTCTGGTAGTGGTCACCACTCTGTTGCTCTTCAGCGGCTATTCGTCCGATTTTTCAGAGGTCTACAAAGAAGGGGAGATCGTCCGGAGGACGGTCGTGGCCCCGGCTGACATTACCACGACTGATATTCTTGAAACGGAGAAGCGGCGGGAAGCAGCCAGAGAGAGCACTCGTCCCGTTTTTAACTTTGATTCTACTCGGGCCGCTAGTTCCGCTCAGAGCTTTCGAGCCGCCTGGGAAGATCTCAAACATCAGGTCGAGTCAAAGACCGCCGGCAACAACCAGCCAATCTGGAGCGGTGCAGGAGGCGTAGCCGTAGCCCGCGCAATTATTGCTCACCGTTTTCTTGACGCCGACCTCGAACGCCTGACAACACTGATTCGGGAGATAGGCGACGGTTACATTTATGACGATGGCGACTCACACCGACTTGGGCAGGAGATTGTGCTGGTTGACGTGCGAAACCCCGCGGCACAGATGATTCTCCCGTCGCCCCGCACACGCATGACACCGCTTACAGCCATTCACCGCGATCTGGAACTGCGGGTGTTGAATCTTCGGGGATGGTCCCAGGAGGAAAAAACCGCTCTAGTCGAAGCGATGGTGCCCCTCATCCGCCCAAACGTGGTGCTAGACCAAACCGCCACAGCAACTGCCAGAGAAACGCAAGCCAACCAAATCCGCGAGACTCTGATTTCGCTTAAGAGACATCAAATTATAGCCCGCGAGGGAGAACCCGTATCGCCAGAAATGCTCTCGCAGTTTTTGGCGCTTAAGAGCGCCGGCCACGCCGGCAAGCCCTTGCACCACTTGGCGGGACTGCTGCTGATTGTCTTTGCCATCTATTGGTCAGTGTGGAAGTTTACGGAGCACAGAAGCTCCGCGGCAGTGCTGGCGCTATCAAAGCGCAGGGCATTCGCGCTTGTTGGTTCGGCTATCGTCGTAGAAACGGCTCTGATGCGGGTAGGGTTTATCTTTGGCGACAGTGTTTCGGCGCGAATGGTCAGCGCACCGTTCAACGAACCGACGATCTGGAATTTTGCAATTCCCCTCGCTGCCGCTGCGCTCCTGGTAGCAATGCTGGTTGACACCCAACTGGCGTTTCTCACCGGTATCGTTAGCGCCCTCTTTGCGGGAATGCTGGCCCCCAGTGGAATTCAGATTGCGCTTTACGCGATGATTTCATGTTCGGCGGCTATTTACGGAATCGGTCGGTATCGGGAGCGTCAGTCGGTCACACTGGCGGGACTCTTCACTGCGGGTGCCAACATTGTGATGGCCCTTGCGTTGATCGCTTATGCGGAGCAACCCTTTAGCTTCAACACTTTCCTGCTCGCAGTCGGATGTGGTTTCGCGGGCGGCCTTCTGACGGCTATCTTTACAGCGGGTGGCTTGCCCATAAATGAATCACTGTTCGGCATCCTCACCGACGTTAAGCTACTGGAGCTTTCCAACGCTGATCTACCCGTCCTGGGCCAACTGGCTTTGCGGGCTCCCGGAACAAACCAACACTCTCACGCGGTAGGTCAACTTGCAGAGGATGCTTGTCGAGCGGTGGGAGCCAACCCCCTTCTGGCCCGTATTGGAGCCCTTTATCACGATATCGGGAAACTTGCGGCGCCCGAGTATTTTGTAGAGAACCAGCAGGGTGAAAACCCCCATGACCATCTCCGGCCTACCCAGAGCGCCAAGATCATCACCAGCCACGTGACCTACGGTTCAAGGCTTGCTAAAGAGATTAGCCTACCCAAACAGATTGCTGACTTTATTCCCCAGCACCACGGCACTCGGACGCTTCATTTTTTCCTCCGCAAGGCTCAGGCTCAGGCAGAACCTGAAGAAACAGTGGACGAGAAAGACTTCCGTTACCCTGGTCCGAAACCTGAATTCAAGGAAACCGCCATCATGATGCTGGCCGACTCCTGCGAGGCGGCGGCGCGGTCGCTGGCGCGCCCTGACCCCGAGAACATTCGAGCTATTGTGGTGAAGATCGTCGATGCCATCGTAAGCGATGGTCAACTTGACGATTGCGATCTTTCTCTCCGTGAACTTACAACCATCAGGGAAGCTATGATTAGCGCCTTGACAGCGATCTATCACGCCCGCATCGACTACCCCGGTTTTAATCCGCCACTGCCTGGTCCAATAGCGCCACTTCCCCAGGCAAACCTGGACATCGAGGAGCGCGGGGTTACTTACAGCAAGCTTGCCGGAGTACCGATAAATGAAAGTGGCGAAGTCGAAGACGAAGCGATCACCCGCAAAGTGGCAAAACGCTAGAACCAATTCCTGAAAAAATGCTGCTCAAGTGTCCGTTCAGAGTTTTCCCAGTAGTTTGTGGTAGGTCGTAACGAGATCTTCAGGCAGGACGCGTGTCTCTCCGACCGTGGAGATAAAGTTGGAATCTCCAATCCAGCGCGGCAGAATATGAACATGGATGTGGTCCATAATGCCTGCCCCGGCCGCAGCGCCCAAATTCATTCCAATATTATATCCCGCGGGTTGGTAAGCTTCGCGAAGGGCCGTCTGTGAACGTTTGATTAAATCCATCATCTCGTTGGTCGTGTCGCGCGGTGTGACGTCAAGATCGCTGACGTGCTGGTAGGGAACAATTAGTAAGTGCCCCGGAATGTAGGGATGGATATTAAGCGCGACGAAATTGTGCTCGGCTCGATGCAAGACGAGGTTCTCCTCATCTTTGGTGGGATCACTTTGGATCTCGCAGAAAACACATACGTCACCCTTTGAGTCAGCGCTGCTGCCAGCGGCGACGTACTCACTACGCCAGGGACTCCACAGCCTGTCCAAGATCAATTACCTCGAGTTGCAAATCTTACAGGATCGGGGGCTGGCGGGTGTCATCGGGGTTGCTGACTGATGATGCATCGGCGGGGGTGTGAGCCGGGCGCCCATCATCGTTGATCAACTCTTTAAGTTCCTTACCCGGCTTGAAATAGGGGACACGCTTGGCGGGGATATTGACGGGATCTCCAGTCTTGGGATTTCGACCGCGGCGCGCACCCCGTTCACGCACACGAAAACTGCCGAATCCACGGAGTTCGATCTTCTCGCCCTGATTCAACGTTTCAATGATGCTCTCGAAGACTATCTCTACTAAGCGCTCGGCATCTTTTTTCGTAAGTTCCGCCGCTCGCGCAACGTCTTCAACGAGTTCCGCTTTAGTCATGCATCACCTCAGAATTAGGTAATATCTATTTCACTATTCACTATTCCTGATCGGGCTCAGTTCTGCCCAAGCCAAAATCAGCTAGCTCCCCGAGAGATGCCATTCCACTTCCCGCCTCCGACGAGTATGTCTTGGTATCCATGATTGGCTCATCATCCTTGCCTACAGCTCGCGCAGATAAGCCTATCTTCTTGCTCTCCGCGTCGATTCTGAGAATCTTGAATTCCATTTCCTGGCTCAATTGGACCACGTCCTCGGGTTTGGCGACCCGTTCGTCCGAAAGCTCTGATATGTGACACAAGCCTTCCAGGTTGTCGTCCAACTCTACAAAAGCGCCGAAGTTTGCAAAGCGGGCGATCTTCCCCTTCACCACATCGCCAGGCTTGTGTTCATTAACGAATCGCTCCCACGCATTGGGCTCAAGATCCTTGATAGAGAGCGATAGCCGGCGATTTTCGGTGTCAAGACTGGTGATGATCGCGTCGATCTCCTGTCCTTTTTTCAGAACCTCGCTCGGATGTTTGATGCGTCTAGACCAGGAGATATCAGAAACGTGAACCAGTCCATCAACTCCGTCTTCGATCTCAATGAATGCGCCAAAGTCTGTAAGGTTGCGCACCCGCCCATGAACTCGGGTACCTATCTGGTAGCGATCGTGCAGCGTTTGCCACGGGTTTTCCTGAATTTGCTTCATTCCGAGACTGATACGACGAGCCTTCGGGTCTACGCTGAGCACCTCAACTTCAACTGTGTCGCCTGGATTAACAATCTTGCTGGGATGCTTGACGCGTTTCGACCAACTCATTTCCGACACATGAACGAGACCTTCGACCCCGTTTTCCAATTCGACAAAGGCACCGTAGTCAGCCACGCTGGCGATGCGGCCGCCTACTCTGGTGCCAATGGGAAAGCGTTCCTCCACGCTTGACCATGGATCGGGCAAAAGTTGTTTGAAACCGAGAGAGACGCGTTCGCGGTCGCGATCGAATTTGAGAACTTTGACCTGGATGTTATCGCCAACCTTGAAAAGTTCATTAGGATTCTGCAGGCGTCCCCACGACATATCGGTAACATGCAGCAAGCCGTCGACACCGCCAAGATCAACAAAGGCGCCGTAGTCTGTCAAGTTTTTAATCTGTCCCTCGACAATGATATCTTCTTCAATCTGACCCAGTGTCTGGTCCTTCCTGCCGGCGTTCTCACCCTCAATGACGGCTTTGCGAGATAGCACAACGTTGGACCGTTTGCGATTAAGCTTAATGACCTTCGCTTCAATCTCCTGGTTCCTAAGGCTGTCCAGATTGCGGAGTGGCCTGACGTCAACCTGTGAGCCGGGCAAGAAGGCCGCGATGCCATCAATATCGATGCGAAGCCCGCCCTTGATGCGCTCCATTACTCGACCTTTAACAGTCAAGCCATTCTGGTAGGCCTTCTCCAAATCATCCCAGGCCTTCATCCGCACCGCATCCGCGCGGGATAAAACAGGCAGGCCATCGACGGTTTCCATGCTCTTTACCAGCACTTCAACCTCGTCGCCCGCCTTCACGGTGATCACGCCATCTTCGGTAAACTCAGCGGGGTTCACGATGCCTTCGGACTTGTATCCAAAATCGATAACTACACCGCGTTCACTTATTCCGACCACTGTTCCTCGAACTACTTCACCCTCTTGCAGCGTCGCTTGCTCCTGCTCGAATTGGTCGAGTAGCTCTCCAAAGTCAACATCGCCGACGGCGCGCGGATCATCATCGTCTTCGGCGGAATCAGCCACGGACGGTGGTTCCCTCCTTGGTGCGGGTGCGGTTTGCTGCGGAGAGACTTCCGACTCAGCGGAAGGTGTTTTATCTTCTGTAGTGTCGCTTTTATTCAGCGTGGGTTCTTCACTAAACATGCAGGCTCCTGTGGGCTTCCCGGGCAATTTCAGCGTCATAGATCATATCGCACTGCACTGCCTCCTACTATCCGCAACCACGGATAGAGTTCAAGCGGCCTATTGCTTGATGTTGGCAAATTGTCGGATTTGAAGTTGGGGCGAGGTGCGAGCCGTTTAGATTTGGAAAAGGAGTGCTTTTTGTGTTTCGATTTCCGCCGTGCCCGTAGTCACCCGTTTGCTCCGACATAACCGGCCGCTTTTTACCGGGTAGATCGGGAAATGTACACGCCAGAATGAGCGCGTGTCAAGGCGAGCAATTCGCCACAACAAGCAAACAAAATCAACGAAACGACAGGCCGAGTTACACGCGAATATGCTGGGCCGGTGAAAGATCACCGGCTCTCAGCTGAAACAGTTTCACTCCGACGAGGCACTACATAAACTCCGGCGGAATGCGAGCCCACGAAGAGCGTGTTCTGATCCTGCGAATCAAATGCTAACGACCAGATTCTCTGACTGGCGAGTCGGTGTTCCTTAAGATCAATACGCGCCCACGTCTTGCCGGCGTTGACAGTGCGGTAAACGCCGCCGCCTATTTCACCGTTTTGATAAGCATTACCCACGAAGATCTCATCTACATTTCTAGGATTGATCAGAATACTGGTGAAATCGCCGAAAGGCAGGTTGCCGCCGCGACGATTCCAATTCGCACCGTCGTCTTGGGATGAGTAAAAAGCCTGCTTCGTGCCCACGTAGATGTAACCGGGGCGCTGGGGATCTTGCACTACCGTATTTACCGGAGCGTCAGTGGGAATGCCGTCCACCTGCTTCCATGTCTGCCCGCCGTCAGGCGAGAGAATCACTCCTGAAGCGGCAGTACCAGCCCAGATAATCTCCGGCTGCTTCAAATTGATAGATATGGAGGTAGTGCGAGGATCAATTGATGAACCATAAGGCAGTTTCTGCCAGCCCTTGGCGGGATCTTGACTGCGATACATTCCTACATTAGTCGCAGCAAGGAAGCTGGGCTTGCCGCTTAACACGTCTATTGTGTGTACCAACGCATTGATAGCATCGGTGATGATAAAGGATGCTGGGGCTTGTTCTTTTGCTGCGCTGGAGCCGTCGCCATTCGAGACTCCTAGTGCCGCCAGCGTGATCTCATCAAACTTTCCGGTTGTAGGAAGACTGCGATCCGCCTGAAATCTTTTTATTGCAGCGAGAGTTTTTGTCCCCACCTTTCCATCGGGTGTCCCAACGTTGTAACCAGCCAGGTTCAGCACCACCTGGGCACGACGGACCGTGTCGTCGGGCTTCCGGGCGACTGCGACTCGTTGCGGCCGACGGGAACCTGAGGTGGATCGCGGTTTCTTCGCTCGGGTGACCCCAGCCTTCTTACTCGGGACAGTGCCGGATGAGTTGTCAGCCCAAACCGGAGCCCAAGAAGCTCCTCTATCCATGGAACGATATATGCCCAGATTGGTACCCAAGTAAATCACGTCTGGGTTCTGAGTGTCCTGCAAAATAGAATAAGTGATTAAGCGTGGAGGCATATTCCGCATCGACGGACGCCACGTTTGACCATTGTCGTTGCTGACAAAGAGAAACCCGCCTCCAGTAGCAGTGTTTATGGTTGCGGCGTAAATTCTGTTGGGCATCTCACGGTCCGCAACGATTGAATTGGCGAACCTGCCGCTATATCCCCCATTTGTGGGTGAGAAGCTTTTTCCGCTATCGCTAGAGACCATCACACCATAGTTGTTTGTCCCGATATAGACCGTCTCGGGACGTGAAGGGTGAACCGTAATCGAATTGATCTCCAACTGCCGCGACGTAGTCACCATCCAGGAATCTGCATTGCCGCCTCTGTCAGAGCGCCAAAACCCTTCGGTGGTCCCGGCAAAGACAAGCCCTGGGACTGATGGGTGTTGCAGGATGGCGCGTGTTCTTCGAGACTGAGACGGAATGCCCTGTACTTTGCGCCAACTTTCACCCGCGTTCCTGGTCTCATAAATTCCGCTGCAGGCCGAGGCAATCACATGATTCGGATCACGCGGGTCGATATCGATGGCGAAAATGTCGGAGTCGTCAATGATCCCATTCTTTATTGACTTCCAGGTCTGGCCGCCATCCGTTGTTTTGTAGGGAAGATACCAGGTGCCGGCATAGACAATATCGGGAGTGCGGGGATCGATCGCCAGGGACTCCACGTGAACTAACCCGGCAGTGTTATGGGTCGGCAATTGTTGCCAGGACTCCCCTGAGTTGTCCGACCGAAAGATTCCATTAAAGGTTCCGGCTATCAAGACATCCGGATCGGACTTGGATTGAGCAAGCGAATGCACAGCTTCATTCTTGAGTTCCTTGCTCTCGCTCCACGTGCGGCCGCCATCGGTCGACTTAAAGAAACCGCCAGGCTCCTTATGCCTATGCCCAGCCACGTACAGGGTCTTCGGGTCGCGAGGGTCAACCAGTACGTTATCTACGAACATCTTCGGTTTGTTAAAGTTGTACAACAGTTCCCATCGTTTACCTCCATCCGCAGATGTGTAAACCTGGCCATCGAGGGTTCCGAAATAGAAGCGGTCAGGGTTGCTTGGATCGACGACTAGATCGCGTACGTCCCCTCCAGGAGGGCCGGTAGAGCGCCAGTCATTGGAATACTTAGCAGGGTCGGCGCTTTCGATATCGGCAGCCAGAACCGGCGCCGTAAATCCGAGAGGCTGAACCGTTAAGGCGAGAAGAACCAGTACGAGGGGGATTAGTTTCATAGCTTTAGTGACCATCTTTCAAAAAGTAAGTTCGCAATCTCAAAGGGTAGGGACTCAAAGTCCCGATCTGAGTTTAGTATAATTTTCAACGTTTGTATCTAACCAACTTTCACCGCCCTTTTACGATGCGGCGCCTCCGCGACCTAGTTGCACAAACCCTGCCCATAAAAGCGATACGGGCGACCTCTTAGGAGATCGCCCGCATTCGGAAGGTTCGCGCATTAAAGGGACGCGCGAGGTTTTATACCTTAATTGCTAGTCACGCCTGCCCCGACGTCGCGGCGCTCGCCTGCATTCAGGACAAGGTGAGACTGCGTTATCGGTGCTGACGGCCGGCGGATTTGCGCCTGTCGGCACAATCCATAGCTCGACTGACAGATCGGGTCGGCAACCGCCGTCGACCGTAGTGATACGGCCAGCTTCGATTCCGCGCGTGTTAACCAGGTAGTTCTTCGCACGCTCGGCTCGCGCCTGACCCGCACCTTCACAGGTGCCGTAAGCAATGATGTAACCTTGCGACCCGGTCTGGTTCTGCAACTGAATGGCGTAGTTGTCGAGACGAGCCTTCTCGTCGTTGAACCGAATGTCGCCGTACTCGTCGAACCGCGTTGGCTCTGGTCGGGCCACCTGTTTCACAGACGCGCTGCAGGAAGCAGTTCGTCCACAGGCAGGTTCGACTCCGCCCACTTCAACAGTAGCAGTCACACTCGATCCGCCCAACCCAGCCGTATCGACTGTGATCGAAGACGTACCCTGACCGTTCGTAATCGTGCCGGCGGACACAGACCAGTTGTAGGTCGGCATCATACTTGATGGACCACCCGTGACTGAGGCATTGAACGTGATTGGGGAACCCTCTTCGACCTCAGACGGGCAGCTCACCGCCACTGTCGGGCACGGAGGAGGCGGACATTCGCACACCGCCACACTCACTGTAGTCGAAGCATTAGCTGTGTGCTGATTTCCGTCATTGACCTCGACCGTTGCCGTATAAGTTCCGGGATTGACGTCCGACAAATCCCAGTTAACCGCTCGACCCTCACCTGAGATACGGCCGCCAGTTACTGACCACGTGTAAAGCAACGTGTCGTTGTCTGGATCGCGAGCGTCGGCCGTCAACTGTACTTCTCTGGTCGCGCTCGGGACGCACGTTTCAGACGTACGGCCCTCTGGACATGGCAAATTAATGGTTGATGTGGACGCTGAGACTGAAACCGTCGGCGGCTGATTAGGCGGCGGCGGCAGTCCCCTTGCGTTTCGATGTCCGATCCAGAACTGGGCTATGAAACCGTGCGGATCTTCTGACTGTCTGAAGCCTGCTGGATAGTCGTTATCGAAGAATAGTCGGTCGCCCTGCTGATTCATGTGCCTGCGGTAGGCGCCACTGAAGCCAAACCAGCGGCGCGGGAAAACTCGAATGCCACCGAGCACATCCACCGGATTGTTCTCGAATGCGTTTGGCGTGCGGCCGCCAACGTAATGAATTGACTTCAGCTCTGCAATTGGCTGAAAGAATTTGTTTACTGGGAAGTCAAAGCCTACCCCGGCGATGAATTCGTCAGGCCGATCCAGCAAAGTAGCTTCCCCGCCACCGAAGGCTTCCGACCGGGGATTGCTGTTCAGGATGTAACCAAAGTTAGCCGCAAGGTGAACCGAGCGGCTGAGACGGCCCCCAACTACGCCGAACAAGCCGAAGTCACCGAGGCTGCCCCCCGGGCTTGCGCCGCGCTGCAACTGGTTGAAGCCAGAGAAGTCGTCCGCTTTATCCCAGTACCACCTATAGAACGGGATCAGGTTAACACTAAGCGGATTATTCGGCCCAGTAAAGCGAATGTTTCCTCCGATGGTGGCGGTGCTAAAAGCCGACTCACCATAGAGGCGATTTATAAACGGCGCGTCCGCAATGTATGTCGGAGCAATCGTGAACAGGTCCGGCACGATTATGGGGTTATTTCCCACCGGCGGAATGATTAAAGGGTTAGGCGTAGCACTCGCCGGAAATACCCTCGTCGTAAGCACAACGCCAGGAAGGATACTGCCAACTGTCGAACCAACGCCCGGGAAGTTTGAGGCCGCGCTAAAATTACCAGTACTACCGCTAGGAGCGCCCAGCCTGCTGGTAAACGGCGGGGCTATAACGTTACCCGTGAGACCAAAGTTCGGCCCCACACCACCAACGAACGGGAATTGAACAAATGGCTGGCCTCCGACGAAATATGAAGTTCGCGAGCCGATCGTAGGTCCTATCGAGGTGATTATAGCCGGGCACGCCGGGCAGAACGCCGGACGGAATACTCCACCGCTAATGCTAGTCGTTCCACTCACCCGCTGCGGCGCTAAAATAATCGCAGGACCACTTCCGAGCAGCGTTGAACTAAAGCGGAGTTGCGAGTTTGGCAAATAGAAACCTGACAGGTGTATGGGGTTATTAACCTTAACCCCGCGGTACGCGTCGATATTAAAGAACAGCTCCAAGTGATCGGAGAGGCCTATCTGGAAGCTGACTGGGATCTCCGAGATATCTACATCCCCGGGATCACGGTCGTAGTTGCTGTAAGCAATGCTGAAAGTGAACTCACCCCTACGCAGCGTGTCGCCGTCGTAAATGGTGAAGAGTCCGGTTGGTCCACCAGGCGAGCCGCCTGTTCCCACGGTCGGAGCCTGATTACGTGGATCATTGGCCCCTCTCGGAGTTTGAGCTGGTACTGAGGTGCACAGCACCAACGTAGCGAGCGCGGCAATTAGCGCCCTAGTTGCGAGTCTCATCGCATTCCTCCTGCGAAAGTATAAAGTTTGCTTAAGAGCGTTGACCAACGCGATCAATTCCTTGATGCGGAGGCTCCAACTATATGTCAGAGAATTTCAACTTTCAGCGCCTAAACCAGCCGCGCAAAACTACATTTCTTAGCTGGGCCGACTGCTAAAATCATGCCAGACAATACTCTACCTTAAAAGGGAAATCAAGACCTTTTCACTGACAAAGGGCCAATTTGTTTATGTTTTTTCCGTCACGCATAGTCACGCATAGATGCCACGCATACGTGTATCGTAAGCCACTCTGTCGATGGCCAGCATGTACGCCGCAGTTCTCGTATCCACGGAATGGGCGTCAGCATAGCGGCACAAATCATTAAAACTCGCCACCATCGATTCAGCAAGCCGCTGATTGACGACGTCTTCGCGCCAAAAGTAGCCCATTCTGTCCTGTACCCACTCAAAATAGGAGACCGTTACGCCGCCTGCATTCGCTAAAATGTCAGGGATTACAAACACTCCCTTCTCGTGGAGCACCTCGTCCGCGCCGGCAGTCGTTGGGCCATTGGCCCCCTCAGCCAGCACTTTGCACTTAATCCGATGCGCATTCTGCGAGGTAATCTGGTTTTCAGTTGCGGCCGGCACAAGCACATCGCACTCCAACTCGAGTAACTCGCTATTCGATACCGCTTCAACACCTTCGTAGCCCTCAAACGACCGCGTCGCTTGCAGGTAAGCCAGAGCGGAAGGGATATCCACACCATTTGGGTTGTAAATACCTCCGTGAACGTCCGAAATCGCCACTACACGGTATCCGGCTTCATGTAGTAGACGTGCGCCGATGCCCCCCACGTTCCCTGATCCCTGCACCACCACCCTCGTCTCCTCAGGCTTCATCTGTAATCTTTTTATTGCCTCGTTGATAACGATAAGCAGACCGCGACCGGTAGCTTCTCGACGGCCGGAAGAACCCCCCAGATCAATTGGTTTCCCCGTAACCACCGCTGTCACGGTATGTCTGGCGTGCATCGAATACGTATCCATGATCCAAGCCATCGTTTGCTCGTTGGTATTCATGTCCGGCGCCGGTACGTCTTTCTCCGGTCCAATAAAATCGAGCAGCTCCGAGGCGTACCGACGCGTCATCCGTTCGAGCTCACCCATTGACATCTGTTGCGGATCGCAAACGACGCCGCCCTTCGCCCCACCGAAAGGAACATTGACAACGGCGCACTTCCAGGTCATCCATGCCGCAAGCGCCCGCACTTCATCTAAATTCACATCCGGTGCATAGCGAATCCCGCCCTTCGCAGGACCACGCGCGAAGTTATGCTGCACGCGATATCCTTCGAACACCTGAATCCGGCCTGAATCCATGCGGGTGGGAATATAGACCTTAAGTTCCCGGTTAGGAACACGCATCACCGCGTAGAGATCCGGATCGAGATTAAGCAACTGCGCCGCCCGATCAAACCGGGACATCATCGACTCAAATGGATTCGCCTCTTTTATCTCGCGTATGTCATCGACATAAACTGTGCTTTGCAAGGACATATCCATCTCCAACTTTCCATTTTCGAAGCACGGGATAGCCAACTAGCGCAGAGCTTCGTTCATGGCACCGCTGCGGAAGCCGTGAAGATCGAGAGTAACGTACTTAAAGCCGAGTTCACGAAAACGATGGGCCAACTGCTCAACAATTTCAGCACCTAGTGCGCGGTCCATCTCGGCAGGGGCAATTTCCAGACGCACCAAACTGTCGTGATGGCGCACTCGAAATTCTCGAAAGCCTAACTGGCGGAGAATCTCTTCGCCCCGATCAACTGTGGAGAGGCGTTCGATGGTCACCGGAGTGCCGTAAGCGATTCGAGACGAAAGACAAGGACTGGCAGGCCTGTCCCAGGTTGGCAATCCGGCCTGCCGGCTCAACTGACGAACGTCCTGCTTGCTCATCCCAACTTCAATTAACGGACTTCTGATACCGTGCTCCTTTGCCGCGGTTCGTCCCGGGCGATAGTCGCCAAGATCATCGGTGTTCGAACCATCCACTATGAACTCGAGACTCCGCGATCGGGCCAGCGGCTCCAGCTTTCCGTACAATTCGTCCTTGCAAAAATAACAGCGGTTGGGCCCGTTGGCACGATAAGCGGCATGTTCCAACTCGTCCGTCTTAATCGTATGGGCGCGAAACCCAAACTGCTCGACGATCCGGGCGGTCTCGTCACGCTGATACTGCGGCAAGCTGGCCGAATCACCCGTAACACAAAACGCGCGATCTCCGAGTTCGGCATTGGCAATATACGCCACGTAAGTGCTGTCAACGCCACCGGAGAACGCAACTAAAACGGAACCCATCTCGCGAAAGATCTGCCGCAATCTTTCTTCTTTTGAACTGCCTGCAGAATGATCGTGGTGATTTGTGAGAGGGTCAACGCCGCCCTCAGTCTTGGTGATGATAGAGTCCTTCACAATTAAGTCGCTCGGGAATGACGGCCCGTCTGCGCCTCGTTCTTTCTCTCCGCTTAATAGCCTGCGCAGGTCGTCGCATGGTATCCCAAGCATCAACTTGAGCGCAACCAGCATCACAATGCCGATGTCCGTGCCTTGCTACAACTTAGCTTTGGACTCCCCGACTTCTGGCGTGTTAAGATCGTCGCCTCCCCAAGCCATTCTTTCCTCGTCGGGATCGCGGTTTTGTTTTCCGATGCGCTTCTGGTCAACTATGCTTTCTCGTCTATGGTTATATGCGATCGTGCTGATCTCTTCGACTGCTCTGCTTGTAGCCTGCGCAACTCAAGTTGGCGCGCAGACTGAAGATGCCCTGGGAGACGGGGCCGCGGACCCAGTTAAATTATTTGAGCAAGCTCAGACTGCTCATGCGCGAGGCAATCTGGAGCGGGCTTTGGCGTACTACGAAGAGGCGATCAAGGTCAAACCCGAATTTCCTGAAGCTGAGTTTCAAAAGGGTAACGTACTCGCGTCGCTGGGCCGTATGGGTGAAGCCGAATCCGCACTTCGAAGGGCGATCAACCAACGGAAAGACTGGTCCCTCCCATATTCTGCACTCGGAATTCTGCTGGCCCGCGCCAACCGTAACACTGAAGCAGAGACAGCACTGCGACAGGCGCTCAAGCTCGAGAGTCATGACTATCTCGCTCTTCGCCTTCTGGCGAGTATTAGACTGCGCCAGGGCGATGCGAAGGAAGCGCTCAAACTCGCGCAGACGGCCACCAACGATTCCAATGCACCCGTTTTAACCTGGCTCCTGCGGGCGATGGCTGAACGAGCGCTGGGAGACAAGGCCGCCGCTAAGGCTAGTCTGCAACACGTTCTTGAAATTGAACCTGAAAATATGGCCGCGCTAATCGAACGCGCAGAACTGTATGTGGAAGAGAGCAACTACGAACCTGCGCTCAAGGATCTCAAAGCGGTGGAGCAAGTAAAAGAAACCGACAAACAGGTCCTTTATCGTGTAGTGGTCGCGTACGAGCGGGCGGGCAAGCCTGACGAAGCCCAACGTATCGCTGCCGCAGCCGGGTTGATCACCGCCGAAGAAGCTTCCGCGGACGGCAAGATCAAGGTGATTGGTACGAAAGAGGAAATTGAGGCGGCCAATAGCGAGGATCCTGCAATTGCGCGGAGTGCTATCGCCAAACTGATTGAAAAGAATCCTCGCAGCGCCTCGCTGCTGGCTCGACTCGGAGCCTCCTTTCGCACCGACGATCCTGTACGCTCGCTGGAATTTTACGGCCGAGCCACACAGATCGAACCGGACAATCCTGAGTATGCAACCGGGTATGCTGCGGCCCTGGTACGATCTCGGCGATTTGCCGAGGCGGCCCATATCCTGCGTCGAGTTATTTCGGTGTTTCCCGAAACTTATGTCGCTCGCGCCAATCTGGCCACAGCGCTGTATGAACAGAAGCTCTACCCGGAAGCCATCCCGGAATACGAGTGGCTTTTACAAAAAAAGCCTGACCTGGCAGTGGCCTATTATTTCATTGCCAGCGCACATGATTATCTTGGAGAATACAAAGAGGCCCAGATAGCTTACGAAGCTTTTCTAGCGCGTGCAGATGCGAAGATCAATCAACTCGAGATCGACAAGGTAAATTTACGCTTGCCTACACTGCGCCGCCAGATCCAGCTTGGACAGGGAGTCAAGCGTAAGCCGTAAACAAGCGCACAGCTTCTCCACTCATCAATTAATGCTCAAGATGAAATCCAGTGGCACTCATTTGCGGATCTCCTACCGAGTAGTCAAGCTCGCACTGCTTTGCCTGGTCATCTATGTTCCCGCTTTACGCGCTCAGGAGCCTGCCGCTCAACTCACCGCCCCGCCTCCGCTCAAGATAGTTTCACGCGAGGAACGTGCGCGAATTGATGCTGCAGACGACTCTAAAGCGCGCATCAGAGCTACTCTCCAGCTCGCGGAGCTTCGTCTCGCCAAGGCTGAGGTTCTTACCAACGAACACGACTTTGATGGCGCAACTGGAGAGTTAGGTCAGTATGAGGCCCTGATGGATGATGCACTGGGTTATCTCAGCCCGATGATGCGCGATAAGAATAAGACCCGCGATCTTTATAAGCGGCTCGAGCTAGCCCTGCGCGCCCACGGACCTCGACTTACTGCAATTCGACGCGGCACGCCGTTGGAGTATGCAATCTGGATCAAGAAACTCGAGGAATTCGCCCGTCAAGGACGAACTGAAGCACTCAATTCCTTCTACGGGCACACAGTATTCCGTGATCCTCAGAAAAAGACCGAGGAAAAACCACTGGACAAGCCAACTAACAACAGCCCCGCAGCGCCGGAGAGAAGACCATAATAACGATTCGAACTAATTTAGTGGCGCTGGCCCTCGTTTGCCTGGCTTCGACTCTTTTCAGCTCGGCCGGAGCTGTTCAGTCTCGGGATCACCTGACCCCGCTGGAAGTTGAACTCGTAAAGGATGCCCAAGTTCTTGATCAGCGGATTGAGATTTTTGTGAAAGCAGCAGACCGCCGCTTGCAGGTTTTGACCGGGATGGATGCTCCGAGTCCAAAGCAACTAAAGAAGGATTCTGAAAAGTGGGGAGAGCTGCCCAACGGTTCACGCGCGGAATTGCTGGGCGACATTGCGAAGATCCTGGACGAAGCGATTACCAATATCGATGATGTCAGCGCGCGCGACGAAAAGAACCCACTAATTTCCAAGGCGCTGCGGAAATTAGCAACCGAGGCAACTCGAATCTTCGATCAGTTACGGCCTTTGCGTGAGCAATCTAAGGGCGATGCAGAGATCGCGCGTTTTGAAGAGCTTACAGAACACGCTGAGTCGATATTCGAAGCTGCTAGCAAGTTACCGCCACCGGTTGAAAAGAAAGGAAAAGGCAAGGAAGAAAAAGCGAAGGGGAAGACCTGAGCATTTTCCATTTGGTATTTTCCCCATTTCTCATTTGTCATTTAGCTCGGTGCCAACTGTCTACTGCCTTCAGGTATTTCTCCGTAACTTCCGCCCAGCGACCCTGCGCTTTGAGAATTACCTCGACCACCTCGCGAATGGCGCCTGACCCGCCGGCGGCCTGAGTTACTAAATGCGCGACGGCACGCGTTTCTTCAGCCGCGTCCGCAACGGCAACCGCGAGCTCCGAGCGCAGCATTAAGGGAATGTCATTCAGGTCGTCGCCGACAAAGGCCACCTCCTTCTCGTCGACTTCAGCCAATCCCAGCAGCTCTTCGAAATCCTTTGTCTTGTTCTCGGATCCTTGCCGGACGTACTCGACGCGCAGGCCGTGGGCACGGCGTTCCAATGCGCTTGAGGTGCGTCCCGAAATAATCCCGGACTTCAGACCGGAACGATGCCATAGGTGCAGGCCGAGCCCGTCGCGGACGTTGAAATTTTTCTGCTCGTCGCCCTCATCTATCAGCCACAAACGGCCGTCAGTGAGCACGCCATCGCAATCCATCAGCAGTAGCCTGATGCGTGCTGCGCGACGCTCGATTGATGAAAGATCTTGCATGGTAGGTGACCCAGACTTCAGTCTGTGATTTTCGGTACCACATCCATTAGTCGGAAGGATCAGAACAGACTTGAAGTCTGTTCCACTACCTAACCTCAAACAACTCAATCCCTGTTAGTTTCCAGCCGCCCCCAGCACGGGAAAGGATCAACACTGCCGTCCCGGATTGTTGCTGGCCCAACTCTTTCGCGTTGATGCTGACGTCGACCGCCACCAAATTTGAGTCGAGCGGTTCGGTGCGGAAAACAGTCGTCTGCCAGATCTCGGGCTGGCTACCAACGATACCGCCAACGAACCTGACCAACTCACCAGGCACAATACGCGACTCCAGTTCCACTTTCTTGCCACTGGTAATTGCTTGATCAAGCTGCTTCACGAAAGCGCGAACAGATTCGTCGACGGGAGGAGCGCCGGCGGCCGACTCGGCCCTGATCCTGGCGGCCCGGGCCGTGAGAGACGAAGCATAGTCCGCATCGGAGCGCACGGCATCATTGAACCGTTTCGCGGCCTCAGCGGCCTGCCCTCTCTTCAGGCTGATCTCGCCGAGTCCGATGTTGGCCCAGGCGATGGCTCCCGGAGTGGGCAACAGCTCATTGAGAGCCATTCGAAATAACTTTTCGGCCTCGTCGTTCCTGTTCTGGGCCAGCAGGGCGCGCGCCAGTATGATGAGCGCCTCCTGCATGCGGGGATGGACTGCCAGTATTTCCCGGGCAACTGACTCCGCTTTAGTGAAATCCTGGGCGCCGAAGAATCGCGTGGCTTCGGCTATTGCTTCGCCGATATCACGGCTCCGAGGTGCTGAGTCGTTGGCATAATCCAATTGTGGATACAGTTTTTCTGGATCGATTTCAGCGCGTACCAGCTTAGCAGTCGTTTTGAATGTTGCGTCGGCGAAATTGCGGGCAGGTACGGTAACTTCTACCGACAACTGTTCTCCTCGATCCGTTGTTGCGGTCACCGTCACTAACGCGTCACTCGATCCCAGATTTCGCAAGGCGGAAACCCACTCAGCACCTCGTTGTTGAGGTAAGCCAATCAACAGATCCATGTCGATAACCTGATCAATCTGCTGATCGAGCAACGTCTTTAACTTCTCTCCCCCTCTTTGGACTAAAGCGGCCCGCAGCGCGGCGAGACTGAGTCCATTGAGATTGTCCTTGCCTGCCTGTAATTGCTCACGGACCAAAGCCATGAAAATCTCACGGCCAACGCGGCGGTCGGCGAGTCGCCAGAGCATAGCCCCTCTATTGGGCACGGAATTGAAGTACGTATCATCGAGTGGAGTTGAGCGAGATAGAGGCGCGTCCCTTTTGGCAACGGCGCCGAAAGCCAGTCGTTGGCGCAAGAGCTCAGCGGTAAGGGCTTCGCGACCAAACTGCTTCTCAATAAATAAGGTAGTCAGAAATCGTACCAGCCCGTCACGAATAACACCGCTGCCTTCGCCACGCACTGCCGTCTGACCGCCAATCCAGAGACGTGCAACTGCTTCAGAAAGCAGCATTGCAGTGGCCGAATCTATCTTCGCACGGCGAAATGCTCCTGCTTCAAGCAGGACTGTGCCCGCTTCATTGAAACCAGAACCTCGTCTCACCGAAACGATGCGTATCGGCGCAGCGGGCGCAGGACCCAGCATAGCGGCGTAAAAGGCTCGCGCACTCGCGACCAGACTCATGATCGACTCGGCTTGCCTGCGTTCCTCCGCAGACGCGCCTTTGGGCACCAAAGCCGATACGTCTTTGACGTCGCCCGAACCATCGATTCGCTCCCATTCGCCCTGAACAAAAAACGGCTGCGCATTGAGCCCTTGCTCGTAAACACTCGAACCTGAACCGCTCTTCTCAACACCAGACGAAATCGCGTTGGCTCCATTTATCGTGAGACGAAATGGAGCGGTGTCGCTGCCGCGTACAGTGAATGGCGTGTTTGGCGCGGGATACCAGAACGATTGGGGAAGAAACTGCGACGCCAGTGGAGAAATCGCGGCCAGACCTGTGTTGTTCTCAACCGAAAGGCTGTAGGAGATGCTCAGATTAGTGCTTCCCCCTGGCGCGACTGAGTTGGGCAGGGTCACGGTTACACGCTGAAGATTACCGCGCGCCTCCGCGACGGCGCGAAAGTTCGCGGTCGCGCCCCCAACGGTGACCAACTTGACGCCGGCCTTGTTGTTTATGCGAAATGTAAAACTCGTGCCCGCGCCATTGCCAACATTTCGGGCAGCCAGATTTGCAACCGCACTCAAGGCACGGTCAGCCGGTTGTGGCGTTGCTGTGATATCAAAGTGTGTCACTTGCCACACGGCGCTGCCCTCTTCCTGGGCAGGAGCCGGCGACCAGAAGACAAAGGTGGAAAGAAGTAAGATTACGACCAGCTTTTTCATATTCGAGTGAAAGTGTGCCAATCGATCCACAAATCACACGAACAGTACGAATAAGAGTTCGTGTGAATTCGTGTAGTTTCGTGGATCGTTTTACCCGGTTCTGCGCACCGCCCTTAAGGTCGAGCGACCGCCCCCTTTGCCCCCACCAATTGATGAATATCACGCAACATGGTTAGCAACGACCACATGCGCTCCAGCGGCAACGCGTTTGCTCCATCCGACGGCGCGCGCTCAGGGCATTCGTGCACTTCCATGAAGACAGCATCCACTCCTGCAGCAACTCCAGCGCGCGCGAGCGGTTCGATGTATTCCGATTGTCCCCCGGTTGCATGACCGAGCCCCCCGGGAAGCTGCAACGAATGGGTCACGTCAAACACGATGGGAGCGCCAAACTCTCGCATGATCGCAAACGATCGCATGTCAACTACGAGGTTGTTATAGCCAAAGCTCACACCGCGCTCGGTGAGCAACAACTTGTCGCATCCGGCAGCGCGGGCCTTCTCTATAATATTGCGCGCGTCATTAGGCGCCAGGAATTGCCCTTTTTTCACGTTCACAGCACGGCCCGACTGGGCAGCTTCGGTAATGAGATCGGTCTGGCGCGAAAGGAACGCCGGAATCTGAAGGATATCCGCCACCTGGGCTGCTGCCTGCACCTGCGAGACATCATGCACATCCGTTAGGACCGGAACACCTACCTCTTCCTTAACCTGGCGAAGAACATCCAGGCCAGATTTCATGCCTAAACCGCGAAAGCTTTTTATCGAGGACCGATTGGCCTTGTCGAACGAAGACTTATATACAAATCCCAGGCCAGCATCGCGTGCTCGGCTGGCGCACTCCCTGGCCATCATCAGAGCGTGGTCCAGACTTTCGATCACGCAAGGACCAGCGATGATGGTCAGCCGGCCCTCACCGAAAGCAACATTACCAACTTGAAACGGTTTCACCTCCACGTTGTAAACCTCTGTTGCACGTTGGGATCGCAGACTATAGTGCCAGCTCAGGTCTGCTTCTCACCGGAGGAACTAAAATGGTTTCTTGATTATGCGCCCAACCTTCCTCAAGGCTCCGCCGATCTTTGAACCCTTCTTTTTGTTCGCATTAGCATTCGTATTGGCATTCGACTTCTCATCCTTCCTCGGCGCAGGGGTCGGAGAAGGTGTTGGCGATATTGGCGCTATTGAAGGAGAAGGAGTAGCCACGACCTTGGCTCCCGTTACTGGTGTCGTGTTCGCGGAGCGAAGGGACAAATAACCTATCCCGGCCGTCAGCATCGTCGCCAACAATCCAGCAAGAAATAGCAGCCGTTTGCTTCCTGCCCTTCTAAATTGCTGACCCAGTTCGACGCTGACGCGTGGAAACATGGGTCTGCCCGTAGAGACTGACGCCGAATATGCCGGCGCTCCCGCCGAGTCGCTATTGATCACTGCCGCAGTCAATGCCGGGCTGATCACGGTCAACTCATTGCCGCTCGAAGTAGCCGCGCGCTTCTCGCGCAAACGGGAGATGTCGATAACCAGGCGTCCGGAGGGTGACTCCGTACCAACGTCGAGCAGCGCCTGCATGTCAGGGGCGCTCGTAGGCGCGGCGTGTTCCAGACCCAGTCGCTCAGCTGTGGCTAATAACTCGCAGCGAAATTCGGCGGCATTCGCGGGACGATCGTCGGGCCGCTTCTCGAGTGCATGAAGTACTACTTTCTCAAGTGCGGGGGGAATAGAAGCCACGTACTCACTTGGATGGCGCGGTGCCTCCGAAGAATGCTTCAGCGCAATCGCGAGTGGAGTAGAGCCGGAAAAAGGCACGACTCCGCTGAGCATCTCATAAAGGATCACACCAAGACTGTAAACATCGGCAGCGGGCGTTAAATCTGCGCCGTCACATTGTTCGGGTGACATATAGCGCGGTGTGCCGATCATTACCCCCACTAACGTGAGCGTCTTTGGATCGTCATCATCGAAAGACTCCGCTGCAAGTTTCGCGATACCAAAATCAAGCACCTTGACTGCAGCCGGCACCTCGGAGTTTTGCACGATGAAAATGTTCGCAGGTTTCAGATCGCGATGGATGATTCCGGCATCGTGGGCCGCCGCCACAGCGGCAGCCGTTTGTAGCATCAGGGACACTGCGCGAGCGGTATCGAGCGGCGCTTCTTTCGCCAGCACCTCTCGCAGCGTGCGCCCCTCGAGCAATTCCATAACGATATAAACGTAACCATCGGAGGTGCTCCCGAAATCTGTCACGCCTACGGCGTTTGCATGTTGCAGACGGCCCGCGGCCCTGGCTTCGCGACGGAAACGCGCTTGTGCGGCTTCGTCTTCTACGAAACGCGGGTTCAACACCTTGACCGCGACCGGTCGGTCGATGAGCAGATGACGCGCGCGATAAACCGTGCCCATCCCACCGATACCGAGCCGTTTCTCTATCCGGTATTTGTCGTCTAGTGTGTGGCCGATCAGGGGATCAACGGGATTCGCAACGCTCACGGTTGCGTCCGCCTGCAACGGCGATTTGTCTTCCGGACAAATCTGCGTCTCAGGGGAATATCGCCGTCCACAAATTGGGCATTGAAGCATAATTGGATTCGCGCCCAGAGAGCGAGGGCTTAGCAATTATCCCGCAAAATACAGTTCGATGCACCTGGTGGAAAATCGGCCCGACTTATCTCGTAGTAGACAAGATCGCCACCGTAGTAAGAACCGTTCTTGACGTACATCATTCCGAGCTTCTCCATCACGTGCCGTGAAGCGGCGTTTTCAGGATAGGCAACGGCGACAATCCGTTCGAGATGCAAATGCTCGAACCCGTATTCCAGACTCGCTCTCGCAGCCTCAGTCGAGATGCCCAGGCCCCAGTAGGAACGCGCGAGTCCATAGCCAACTTCAATTTCCGGGGTTGTGTCCAGGAAATCGAGACCGCACCAGCCCAGCAGCCTGGGATCATTCTTGAACCTGACAGCCCAATGCCCGAAGCCATGCGCTTGCCAACGGTTCAGGTGCTTAGTTAGTGCCGCCAGAGCCTGCTCTTTCGTGGAAGGAACGCCCGTGATGAACCTCATCACCTCGGGGTCGGAACGGATCAGGAAAAGATCATCGAGGTCCTCGAGCGTAAACAGTTGCAGATGCAGCCGTGGGGTTTCAATCTCGACTTTGATGCGGTTACCTCTTAATCGGCGCTGGTAACGCTGACGCGTTCGTGAACCATCAGCTCAGGCTCGCCATTCTTATCCATTGCCGTTTCATTCTGCAGGCGATTCGCATATGCGGCCCGCACGAACGAGACGAAAAGAGGATGCGCGTCGAGTGGCTTCGATTTGTACTCAGGATGAAATTGACAGCCGGCGAACCAGGGATGGACGGCGCGTGGCAGTTCAATTATCTCCACGAATTTCTGGTCAGGTGAAACTCCGCTAAAGACCAGACCGGAACGTTCAAGAGTCTCACGAAATTCAGGGTTGAATTCATAGCGATGACGATGCCGTTCACTGATGTTCGCGGCCCCCCCATACACTTCGCGCACCAGCGAATCGGGCGCCAGATTGCAAGGCCAGGCGCCCAACCGCATGGTTCCGCCCAATTCTTCGACGTCGATTAGATCCCTCAGCTTAAAGATAACGGGGTAGGTGGTGTCGGCATCAAACTCGGTCGAGTCGGCATCCTTAAGACCGCATTCGTTCCTGGCGTATTCAATGCACGCCGTCTGCATTCCCAGGCAAATTCCGAAATACGGCGTGCGGCTCCTTCTCGCATAAGAGATAGCGCGGATCATTCCCGCTACTCCACGCTTGCCAAAGCCCCCGGGAACCAGGATGGCGTCGAAATCGCGCAGGCGGGATTCATAGTCATCGTCCATGAGCCCTTCCGACTCAATCCATTTCACATTAACGCGAAGTTTATTGGCTACTCCTCCGTGGGTCAGCGCCTCACGAAGTGATTTGTAAGAATCTTCGAGCTCCACATACTTGCCGACGATCGCAATAGACGTTTCCCCGCCGGAAGGTTCGCGAATCGTTCCTACCAGGTCGCGCCACTGGGCGAGCTCAGACTGAGAGGCGCGCGCACCAAAACCCAACTGCGTGACTATCAACTCGTCCAGCCCTTGTTCATGGAAAGCGAGCGGCACGTCATAAATCGTGTCCACGTCCAGTGCGCTGATTACCGCCGATTCTTTTACGTTACAGAACAGCGCAATCTTAGATCTTAAATCCTGGGATAGCGGCTTCTCAGATCTGCACAAGAGCACATCGGGAGCGATACCAATCTCTCGCAGATCACGAACTGAGTGCTGGGTTGGTTTCGTCTTCAGCTCACCGGCGGCGGCGATGAAAGGTACGAGCGTGACGTGAACAAAGAGGGCATTCCCTGCCCCCTCTTCATTGCCCATTTGACGAATGGCTTCGAGGAACGGCAAAGATTCAATATCACCCACCGTGCCGCCAATCTCGACGATGACTGCATCCGGCTGGTCCTTGTCAGCAACCGAACGCACTGCGGCTTTGATCTCATTGGTGATGTGAGGAATTACCTGAATCGTTTTGCCGAGATAGTCGCCACGTCGTTCTTTTTCGATCACGGATAGATAAATTCGGCCAGTGGTCCAGTTGTTTGACTGGGATAAGTGAGCATGGGTGAAGCGCTCGTAATGGCCCAGATCAAGATCTGTTTCGGCGCCGTCATCAGTAACAAATACTTCGCCGTGTTGAAACGGAGACATGGTCCCCGGATCGACATTGATGTAAGGATCCAGCTTAATCAGGGCTACCTTCAAACCGCGTGCCTCCAGCAGGCAACCGATCGAAGACGCCGCCAGCCCTTTCCCTAAGCTCGAAACCACTCCGCCTGTTATAAAAATATACTTAGGCATCCGTTCTCCCCGCATTCTCCCAGTTCAGAGTTCACCTTTAGGTTGTTGCTTGGGTAAGCAGCAAGCTAAAGCTTGAACTCTCAACTGCGTGACGCTCTCAACTCCAGTCCAATCCAATCGCTCATTGTTTAATTCTCATGCTATTCCTGCAGCCGAGACTTGAAACGCTCGACAGCAAACTCCAAATCTTCCTTCTGAATCAACGCCCTCACGCGCTCGAGGTCTTCCCTGGTATCAACTCCGATTGAGGGAGCGGACGCCTCAATCGCCTTGATCTTCACACCATGTTCGAGTGCGCGCAACTGCTCCAGGCATTCTACCCGCTCCAGGTCTGATTGCGGCCACCTGGTGAATTCCAGCAGCACTTCCTTGCGGTAGACATATAAACCCATGTGTTTCCGGAATTGACGCAGCAGACCGGGCTCGTTTCGAAGCGCGGTCTCAAGGGTCACATGTTTTCGCACGGCCTCCCGGGGATAGGGCACCGGCGACCGCGAAAAATAGACGGCCCGCCCTGATTTATTCATGACAATTTTCACCACATCCGGATTGAGAACGTCCGCCGCTGTCTCGATGGCTTCCCACGTCGTGACAATCCCCACGCTTGTGTCACTGCTGGCTTCAATTGATCGTTCGATTGTCTGGGCTGAAATGAGAGGTTCATCGCCCTGCAGGTTGACAACGATGTCGGCGCCTTCCAGCATCTCCGCCACTTCCCCAAGGCGATCTGTTCCGCTCGCGTGATCGGAGCGGGTCATCACAGCTTCACAACCGGACGACCGCACCACATCGACAATGCGTTCGTCATCGGTTGCCACGATTACGCGAGTGACATTGCGGGCCTCCCTGGCGCGCTCGGTAACCCAGCTAATCATTGGCTTGCCGCCGATCTCCAGAAGGGCCTTGCCGGGCAGACGACTGGACGCAAAACGCGCGGGGATGATTACAACTGCCTTTGTTTGGGAATTTTGGCCCGTAAGATTCACGGGACAACAGATTAGCTTGCGGGGCAGGGAGTGTCAAATCTTCTCTACAAAGCTACCCTGGGGCTGTGTTCCGCGATTGTAGTACGATTGAGTTCCAGGTTCCGGTTCAGATAGTTCTTGGAGGGAATAGCGGGAAATGCGTCAAGCTTTGAGGTGTCAACAATAACTCCAGAACCGGGAGCGGTAGCGACCGCACTCAACCAACGAGATCACTCTGCGACATGAATTTGAATCTGCACTCCAGATCAGGTTTGATAGGAGATCACTTTGCCGCAGCTTTGCCCCTGTGATTGTCGTAGCTAACAATCAATTCGCTAGTTGAGTGCGGTCGCTACCGCTCCCGGTTCCGTATTGAGCACTGTCGCCCTTGGGGAAGTCGGCTCGACAGCGAAGG
>JALZJF010000076.1 GCA_030859905.1 Acidobacteriota bacterium | reverse complement strand
CCGTTAAACGGCCGGCACAGCATTGTAGCATTCCGGCCGGGACTTCCAGCATACGACTGTTTTAGGCGCAACGGATCCCAAACGCACGCGTACCGAAGGACTTGTGGTCCTCGCGGGCACGGAGAAGGAATGAGCCTCGGCTAGCGATCAATCTTTAAGCAGGTTAAGCGGCCTGTTCCTGGCATACAACCGTAATAGCTAAGATATTACTCCTTTTTGTCCTGACACTACTTTTTTATACTTCGCAAGCCGGAGTGTGATCCGGTATCATCTTTCTTCCGCATCGGAAACTCACTGAAGGTTGATGATCGCGAAGCTAAAATGAGATTGATCCTCCTACTCTTGCTGCTTCTTCCTTCCTGGTCTCCGAACATACAGGCGCAATCTGCGCAAAGTGCTTCGCCAGAAGCAGCCCGCTATTTTACCGACGCGTTGGCCGCAGAAGCACGCGCCGATTGGCCCACAGCCCAACGCAGTTACCTTAGAGCAATTCAATCAGCGCCAAATTGGGCCGAAGCGATGGTCAATCTGGGCGTCGTCTATAACCGGCAGGGCAAAGCGGACGAGGCGATCCGCGTCTTCACACGCGCCGTCCAGATTAAGCCCAATCTTGTTGCGGCTCACCTCAATCTCGGTGTGACATACTTCAAAGCTGGTCGTTATGAGCAGGCCACCACCACTCTGCGCCGGGTCGCTGCTCTCGAACCCGCAAACGTTCAAGGGCAAGAGTTAATGGTCCTCTCATTGATCGCCTTGGAGAGGTTCCAAGAAGCGGTCGAGCGGCTTGAAACGCTCTATGCAAAAAACCAAAGAGACCCTCCCATCCTACAAGCGCTCGGACAGTCTTACCTGAGGCTGAAGATCTACGCCAAGGCAGTAAAGCGTTTAGAAGAACTGGTTACTCTCGCGCCTGACTCGGCGCAGGCTCATTTGTTGTTGGGCGAGGCGCTGGATAATTCCTCTGAGCCGGAGCGCGCGCTGCAAGAATTTCGCCGCGCGACCGAGCTTGATCCCAACTTGCCCGAGGCCCACTATGCGCTGGGCTACGCACTTCGAAGGAAGGGGGAGCTTGATGAGGCTGCCAATAATTTCGAGCGAGAACTGGAGATCAATTCCGGCATGATGTTGGCGATGTATCATCTCGGCAAAATCGACCTGGATCGTGGAAGGACAGATAGGGCCGCCGTGATGCTCGGAAAAGTTGTGGAGACTGCGCCCGATTTCAGGCCAGGGCTCGAGGCGTTTGGGCAAGCATTACTTAAAAAGGGGGATGCAGCGCACGCCGTCAGAATACTCGAGCGCGCGATCAAGCTTGATCCCAACTGGCCTGATGCGCACTTTCTACTGGGCCGCGCATATATGATGGTCGGCAGGCGAGCTGACGCGCACAGGATGTTCGCCGAGGTGAAAAGAATAAGCGAGAATGAACGCCAGAGACTCGAAGAGAAAGTGAGTGGGCCGAAGTCCAAGAGACCCACTCGTCCATAAGACCTATTGGTTTGCGGTTGTTAAAGTTACGCCTACAGACTCAGAGTCCATCAAGATCCACTTTCAGGTCAAAGAGCTGCCGAAACGCGCAAGGCGTTCCTATCATTGCCCCAGCCGCAAAAGTCCACGAGCTAAAAGTAAAACTTCACACCGAGTTGGATTTCCCTGGGAGCTTTTGCGCCAGTGAACTGGCCCAACAGTCGGTCCGCCGCCGGTCCCGCCAAGAACGCATCCAGACTATTAAAGATTGGATCATTGGGAAGCCGGTTCGCCGGCAACGTATCTCCCGCCCCATCGAAGACAGTGTGGTTGAAGACGTTAAAGAACTCGGCGCGCAATTGCAGGCGCAAGTGCTCGCCGCGTCGCCAATTCTTCGCAAGTTGAAAAGAACTCAACACCTCACGCGGAAAGCGAATGATGCCGCGGCTCGAATTGCCTATTTGCCCTACCGCCGGCGGTCGAAAGGCCAGGGGGTTGAAGAAGAACGGATTTCTAATTATTGGAACGTTCCTTTGAACATTCGCAAACGGATCCCCGACGATGTTGGCACGGTTGCCGCGTGGGCCAGGGAGTACATCCTGGGTAATCCGCGGTACTGGCAGACCAGACTGTATGACGCCGCCTCCCGAGATCTGCCATCCGCCCAGAACGTGGCGCATGATCGGTGTCGCCAGGAAACCGGACTTCGCCTGCGGCACTTCATAAACGTAACTTGCCTGGAATACGTGCGTGCGATCCAGGCGCGACACGGCCCGCTCCAGGGTTAAGTCCGTGCGAATCTGCGGCAGGTCAACAGCATCGCGGTCATTCGTTGCGTCGGTAATGTTCTTCGAGAAGGTGTATGCAATGCGACCGGACAGCCCACGCACTGGTCGCAGTTGGAACTCGCTGATCAGGGCGTGATAGCGAGATGTGGCCGTGGTCTGACGATCTGTGATTGCGCCAAACCCTTTGAATGGCCTCGCCAGGTTAATGCAGTTGTTCGGATTACTTGTCGCGATGATTGTCGGATCGCAGTCCGGCACACCCCTGGCGACAGCCAGAATCTCCTGCGGGGTAGGCGCATTGATGTCCACGGGCCGCAGCAGGTTCTTTCCCGAAGAACCTGTGTAGCCTATCTCGACCAAAGCATTGCGGGTAAGTTCGCGCTGGATCGTCAAGTTCCATTGCTTAACAGTGGGGGTAACAAAAGGATTCGTCGTCGTGATCAGCGCCCTCACTGACAAAGTCGATGGGGGAGAACCTGCCTCGGGGTTGCTGTATACAATGGGAGACGTTGTTGTTCCCGTGAGGCTGGCTGAATTGTTAAAGGGCGGATTGACGAAGGTGTTCTGCTCGACAATGCCAACCAGCGCCTGGTCGTAGTAGATGCCGAAGCCGCCGCGAAGGACGGTCTTGCCATTGTTCCACGGATCCCACGCGAAGCCAAAGCGCGGGGCCCAGTCGTTCTTGTCAAGCTGCTGAACGCGACGTCCAAACGGCGAATTGACGCCTGCGATTGCAATACCGTTCAAAAAATCTCCCGAGCCAGCCACAACCGTTGAGCCCCGGGCATCCGCAAACCGAGGTGCCCGGGCGGGATTAAACAACTCAGGCAAAAAAGCTGTCAGTACGTTGTCCGCGTCGTAGGGTTGGCGCAAGAGCTGGTAACGAAGGCCGTAATCGAGCTGAAGATTTGGCTTCACCTTCCAGGTGTCCTGCACGTAGAACTCGGTGCGACCAAATCTCAAATGATTCGTCACGTCGCGTTCGGCTTCGCCGTAAGAGGAGGCACGGCCCAGCAAGAAGTCAGCGAAAGCGATGCCACTCGTAACCCCAGTCCTGCGTGTCTGTAATCCGGTAAAGGAGAAGCGTCCCTGCGTCTCATTAGCCGCGCCCTCATTCTTCTGCTCCCAGCTCAGATCGGCGCCCGCTTTGATCGTGTGCGCCCCGTGTACCCAGGTGATGTTCTCCTTGGGATTGAAATTTTTGTATTCAATGTTGAACAGTTGACCCGCGCCGAGCGTCCCAAGGCCGGTGACGAGGGTGGGAGGCAAGCCAGAGTTGTTTTCCGCAAACAGCTCTCTGTTGTTGATGCTTACGTTCTCCCGTGTATATCGGCCAACCAGGTCGGTCGTAATTTTGTTGCCCGAGAAGTTAAATGATATTTCGTTTACCACACGAGGGCCGAATGAACTGGTCAAGCTCACCGCCAGGACACGACCAGGGACGCTCGTATCGGTCGTTGCTATGTTCGGAATCGTCACTCCGAAGAACAGGCCACCAAGCTCTCTCGTTACACTGAGGTCGTGGGTATAACGGGCCATGAGACGATGATTGGAGTTAAAGATGTGGTCGAAACGCATTGTCTCCTGGCGCGTGTTCTGAATATTGGGCGACGTGACGGCAAATCGGTTCGGATCGCGTCCCGCCGTTGTTGAGGCGACTGTAGGCTGCGGGAACAATCCCAGCACTGAGGCCGAGTTGGGATCAATGCGGTTGGCCGGAATTCTATTACCGGGAAACTGCAGCCCGGTTAACGGATCAAATATAGTCAAGTTCCCAGGCTCCGAAAAGTCACCCTGCCGCTCTCGGAGGCTAGGGACTGTAATCGTTGACTGCCCCGGTGCACGAATGATGCGTCGCCACTCTTGCGAGAAGAAGAAAAACGTTTTATCGCGCCCGTTGTAGAATGTAGATCCGCCCTCGCCAAATCGTGGAATCAGGACAGGGCCCCCGAGGTTCCAGCCAAAGTTGTTATAGCGCAGCTTCGCACGCGGAGCCCTGAGCGTACCGTCAGGATTGCGGCCTGAAGCGTTGTTGAAATAGCTGTTGGCGTTAAGCTTGTCGTTCCGCACGAATTCATATAAGCCACCATGGAACTCAGGCGTGCCGCCACGGGTGACGAGATTGACAACCCCCCCTGCCGCTCGTCCAAACTCCGCAGTCGGAACGGACGTGATAACACGAAACTCTTGAATTGAATCGATGGTCGGAACCGAGAGCAATGTAATGCCGGAACCAATATCGCTGTTCGAGACCCCATCCACAAGCCAGTTAATCGAGTTGCGGCGCGTGCCATTGATTGAGATATTCACCACATTCGTCAGTCCAATGCCAATCTCAGAGGCGCCCGAGCTGGTAACTCCCGGAACGAGTGTTACCAGTTGCATGAAGTTGCGATTATTTAGAGGGAGTTCAACCACGCGTCGATTCTCAATAACGTACCCAACGGTAGGGGTACTTTGAATGAGCGGAGTTTCGGTTGCTACTGTGACAACTTCGTTGACTGAGCCCGCCTCAAGCGGGATGTTGATGGCCTTACTATCATTGATGCTGAGCTCGAGGGCTTTGTTGAGATGCTCCTTAAATCCCTCCACTTTAACTGAGAGATCATATACGCCGGGCGCTATCTGCGTGAGCGCATAATATCCGCTATCGTCCGTCTTGGTTTTACGTTCTTCGCGCGTCTTAGTGTTAACAAGTGTGATCTCGGCATTCGGAATGACCGCCCCTGCTGCATCAGTTATTTGTCCGGAGACCCTCGCAGTCGTATCTTGTGCTCGTGCACTCACAACACAAGCGAACAGCATTATTGTCATAAGCAGAAGGTGCGATGCAC
>JALZJF010000075.1 GCA_030859905.1 Acidobacteriota bacterium | reverse complement strand
GCCTGAGTTGCAGTATCACCCAAGGCTCATCAGAACGGACGCGACTAGCTTCGTCGAGAGACCCAAGCGGAGATGTAACAGGCAACCTGCCTAACAACAACCTGAGTTAGGGAAGCTCTCAACCGCGGCGGACGCGGTACACGCTCCCTGGAACTATTCCACTCTTTGCCGCATTCAACCGCGCCGCCGAACGCCCGCCATCAGCCGCCGCGACGGACCTTTGAATTGCGGGCGTCTCGCGCATGAAGGCAACGCATTCGCGGTCGGATGCATGGCGTTGTTATGCCGCCCGTTGTCGAAAGCGCATAGCCCTTTTTTATTCATGGAACTCAATTCTGGCAGATGACGCTAGCTTGACGCGCTGTATTAAGCCACCGCCCCTTTCTCTTCATCCAGATGTTTGTATAGCGCCGCCGCACGGTTTGTCCCGCGAGCGGAGCTTTGCCGATTGGTTTCACTGTTTCTAGCCCCATCACGATAGCAGTGTCTCCGTAAATCTTTATAAACTCAATCTCCCGCACGAATGACGAATAGGTAGCCATGCCAGCGCGGAATAGCTTTAAGCCTTCGGCTCTCCCTTTGACGACCTGATTATTGGGAGCATTGACGGTAAAATCTTCTGCCCACATCTTCTCTAATGCTGCCAAATCGCCACGCAGAACAGCATCGGCTGCTGCCATCTCGACCTTTCTAACTTCTTGTTCGAGCGATTCATTTTGCTTAGTGCTCTTTCCTAAGACCGAGCCGGCTAGGATGAAGGTCACGACTGTTGCGAGTAGAATCAATCTCATGTTTTTTCTCCTTTAAGCCTCATCACGGTTTTACACCACATGGCGAAGCGGCATAACGCTGGAATTCACCCGCCCGCGCCACGAATAAAGACAACGCTAGAGAAATCACACAACGATGATGAGAAGCAAGCTGGCGCGGGTCGGGTGGAATGACTTGTTCGACATCGGTTGACGTAACCGGACATTCCTTAGTCATTTGTCCTTCTCGCTGATGGCATCGTAAGTGTTCGCGCTTCCTGCCCCGTTTTCATGTCCCAGAACTTGATTGTGGTGTCGACGCTGCCGGTCAGCAAAAAGCGATCGTCTCGCGTGAAGACGAGCCCGTCGATGTCGAACTTGTGCCCCTCGAGCGTGAAAAGTGTTTCTCCACTCTTCACATTCAACACCAGCGCCTGAACGTACACATAAGTGTTTTGCTTTGGATCGAGTCCAATGTCACTAGCCGCGATCAGTTTCCCATTGTTGCTGAAGGCGATTGAACTTGAGCGGGGAGAAGCACCCGCCGTTCGGGTCATCGACAGACTCCGGACTTCGCGCCAAGTGGAGGTGTCCCAGAGCTTCACCACCGAATCCCCGAATGATGCCAACAGCCGGTAATCGGGACTGAACAGCAACCTAAAAGCGCTGTAATCGTGCGCCTTCCAGACCCTGGTTTCTTTTCCCGAAGCAACATCCCACTCACTGATCGTTCCGTCGCCGTTACCCGCATAAATCTTCCTTCCATCACGGCTGAATGCGACGGAATAGACTGACATGTCAATGTCAGCCGAATTTATGTGAACCAGTGACTTCAACTCTGTCCCGGTTTTCACGTCCCAGAGTTTCAGCATGCCGTCGTTGCCTGAGGCGGCAAGCATCTGAACGTCAGGACTGAACGCGACGGCCTTGACTGAGCATCGAAAGCCATTCAGTTTGTGAAGCTCTCGGCCCGTGGCGACGTCCCAAATCCTCGCTGTGCGGTCTCGGCTCGAAGAGGCCATGAGTTTCTCGTCCGGGCTGAAGATTGCTAGGTAGATCATGTTCGTGTGCCCGGTGATAGTCCGTTGCACCTCTCCCGAGCCCATGTCGACAAATCTGATCTGGCCGTCGCCTCCGGCAACAACGAGTGTTTTGCCGTCACGACTGAGAGCTAAACCACCAATGCCGGGCTTGACGTTTGGCGGCATCGGCGGTGTTGGGCGACAATTCGAAAGTGTTTGGGCCTGACACGAAGTAAGACTGAGCAGCAAAATAAAGCCGACGCAGTTTAAGTGAAGGATTGAACGTAGCATTAGGACCTCATTTCTCTTTTCTCACTTAATAGCGGAGATGTCGAACGCCCGGCATCACCCGCCGCGGGCACAACGCCGAAACCATCCAAGTTCACGATAAAAGGGGCGCTGATTCGCGGTCGGGTGCATGCCGTTGTTTTATGAAAGGGCGTCAAGAGAAAAAACACTCCTACTTGCTGACCGGCCTTTCTTTGGCTGCCAGCCCCACAACGTACCCGTAAGCTCTTCAACTCGCTCCGGCACATCTTCTCAACTTTAGCCACCACTCGCCCACGAATTAAGAGGTCCTTTGGAGCAACCCTCGATCTGACCTTCCTTTCAAAGGGAAGTGCCGACCATTGTTTTATCTGAGACTTCGACTCGATTCGAGTCTTCGCCTACTGCTATCTCAGGTCGTGCCGGGGGGCATACAGTTAGGCTTGGTCCTTAGGTGCGGCCTGCTGCGGCTCGCTACCATGTGACACAACGGCATTTGATACTTCCCCCGAACCTGTTTTGAATCTCTTCCTGCAGGGAGGTGACTTTTCTTTGATCCGCCGGCCGGGTCTCAGCTCGCTTTAAACTGTCTTCCTCAGGATCCTCCCTGCGTCGAAGCTCTCTCCGCTCTTCCACACCGCCAGCACCGTCGCCGACAGTTTGCGGGCTACCGCAAGTCTGGCCATCTCTTCTCGCATTCCCGTCTTCAGTAGCCCCTCATAGTACTCCCGGTACGCTCCGCAATGACACGCATGCGTCGCCGCACTCTTGAAGATCGACTTGAGCCGCCGGTTGTAATCTTCATTTAACCCTCTCGTCTGGATGATGTGCTTCTTCCGCTTCCGTACTCGTCCGTCCTCAATTTCATGATCGGCTGTGCTTCTCGTCACCACCGCCAAGCCCGAATAGTGCCAAAAGGGGCGCTTGGTTCTAAAGCGCCAGGGTGTTTCCACTGTCGGAATGATCTGCGCAATCCGCACCGGCCCGAGTTCCGCTACCTGGCTCAGCACCCGATACGCCGGATGCCTCTTACTCTCGGCACCATTGCCTTCTGCGCCGCTCGTTTTATCACCTTCAGCTCATCCAACTGCTGGAAGAACAGTTCGGCTCGGGTCCGCTGCCCCTGGTTGGGAAGCTTCTCGAGCCAGTTCTGGCGCTTGCTTGCATGATACAACTCACGCCCGCGCTGCTTGATCGCCTGGCTGTTGTAGAGCGCCTTGAGCCGGTTCTTCACTCGGGTGATGTCTTTGACCAGACATTCATAACAGCGCATCAGGTGTTTCAGTGTGCGGGTGCCATGCTCACCGTGGTAGACCGACTTGAGCGCATTGAGTCGCAGCAGTTCGGCCAACCTCACCGCGTCGACTCGATCGCTGCGGCTGCCCTCTATCCGGTTGTGCTTTGGGTTACAGGCGACCACTCGCCTGACCAGTGGTTCGACGATGTCGTAGAGCCAGGCGGCGTGGTTGCCTTCTTCGAAAGTGAGATGAATTTCTCCGCCAAGGTTCCGGAAGAAATCTCTGACCGCCTCGGTCGAGGTCTCGATCACCGTGCGAGTTATGAGTTTGCCGTGCGCATCGAGGACGGCAATGACGATGCTTAGCTTGTGGACATCCAATCCAACGTAGTACTTTCGCATAGGGCTCTCCTTATCAGTGGAAAACTTAGAGTCGGAACAACTCCAAGCTACCACTTGAGGGGCGCCCTTTCATATATCAGTTAGGCGTCTGAGGGAGTACTACTAGCCCCGAAAGAGTTACTCCTTAGCCCCCGCTCGCTTGAGGAGACTTATCACCTCACCCCTTTCGCCCTCCGAGCGCTCGTTAAACTGCTCGGCATAAGTCA
>JALZJF010000215.1 GCA_030859905.1 Acidobacteriota bacterium | reverse complement strand
GTGGGACTACCTCAATGCGAATCCGAAGGAGTTGGAAGACTTCGGGGAAGCCATGAAGTCCAACAGTCTGAACTCACTGCGCGGCGTCCTGGAGAACTGTGACTTCGAGGGCGTTGGGAAGATTGCTGACATCGGTGGCGGCTTCGGCCACTTGGCGGTAGCCTTGCTGGAGAAGTACCCCGCTTTGCAAGCTGCCGTGATGGACGTTCCCGACCTTATTCCTGTCGCCCAGGAGCGCTTTCCTGTGAAGGACCGTGCCGTCGCCAACCGACTGGAATATGTCGCTGGAGACATGTTCGACTCGGTACCACCCGCCAACGTCTACATCATGAAACACATCATTCACGACTGGGAGGATGAGAAGTGCATCCGGCTCTTCGAGAACTGCCGCCGAAGCATGCAGGGAGACGGTCGGGTGATTTGTGTCGACTCGGTTCTTCCACCGATGGGCAACGTGGCTGGTACACCGGCCAAGCTTCTGGATATCAATATGCTGGTCTTTCTTACGGGCAAGGAAAGAACTGAAGATCAATGGAGCCATTTGTACCGCACGGCTGGGTTCGAGATTCAGAGCATTACTCCGATCCACGACAATTTCGGTACAAGCATTGTTGAAGGGGTCAAGCAACGGACCTAGAAATCCCCTCGCCGCAGCATCGGTGCGTAGCAGCCTAGTACCCAGATGTAGAGTTGGGGCGGCCCAACAGCGCGTTGGGATGCTCATATTGAATGCTTTCTTCTTCTTTCTGCTCCTCGTTATTTGGGGGCGCAATTTTCATGCGGTCGTAGGACCACCCCGCACCTCAAGCAGCACCTGCGCCATTGCCAACGGCCAAGGCGAACCAAGCCGCCAAGACGTGAAGGCACCAGTCTAAAATGACTCCATATCATCGGAGGCCATCACCTACAATCATTCGCATCCACTTCTGTATGCATTCGCATCCTCTTTTGTATATTCGCAACCACTTCTAGAACTCACACGAGAAATCTAATTTAGTTTCCCCCTCTACGGGCCGATTGTGCCACGAGAGCCCGCTCGCACAACTCTCCGCAAAGCCTCCGAGTGCTCCACTCCGTTCCGCCCCTACGGGTGTGCGTTCGGGCACCCCACTCGTGTCCCAACGTCCCTACGAGGGGGAAACACTGTTTTAAGCCCCAGACCAAAGACACGCGCAGCGAAAGGAGCACGACCAATGCAACGACACGCCACCAAACCAGCGCCCGACGTTCCCAAGTGGTCAGCCTTGTTAGTTGAAGCAGTCAACAAGCCAGGTCTGATCATGGAAGCTTACAGCGCATTTCATAACTACTCGATCGGAAATCAAATCCTTGCCCTCGTGCAATGCCAATTGCGCGGACTTGAACCCGGCCCGATCAATACATTTCCCGGATGGCAAGCACTAGGACGGACAGTCAAACGAGGCGAACGAGCCTTGATCCTTTGCATGCCGATTACTCGCAAGGTTCGCGATGAAGTACCGGAGAGCGAAGGCGAGAACGGCGAGCGCAGATTTACCAGCTTTATGCATAAGGCGCGATGGTTCGCCATTAGTCAGACCGTCGGCGACGAATTTACACCGCCACGCTTGCCGGAGTGGGAAGCCGAGCGAGCGCTTGCCGCGCTCGACATTGAACAGATCGCTTTCACGGACACGGACGGCAACTGTCAGGGATACGCGAAGAAGCGACAGATCGCGATCAATCCCGTGGCCCAACTCCCGCACAAGACGCTGTTTCACGAAACCGCCCACGTAATTCTAGGCCACACCGCCGAAGCCGATTTCACCGACACCGAACGAACGCCAAAGAACCTGCGCGAAGTGGAAGCCGAATCCGTCGCCTTGCTTTGCTGCGAAGCGCTGAACCTCGAAGGCGCGGACTATTGCCGAGGCTATATCCAGAACTGGCTATGCCCTGCCATTGGCTACAACGGCGACGCCATCCCCGAAAAGAGCGCACAGAAGATTTTCCGCGCCGCAGATCAAATCCTGCGAGCCGGACGACTACAGACAAGCGAGAGCGAACAAGAACAGTGAGAGAACGAGAAGGGGCTAGGAAAGCGCGTCAACGCTCGCCTAGCCCAGGCACCAACCTTAATCCGACTAGGAGAAAAATCGATGCGACGAAACCATAACACGAACCGACGAGCCAGCGTGACGCGCTTTGCGCTAGGTCAAACCTTCACCACGCCCGGAGCCGAAGAAGCCCTCCAGATCGCCGGACAAACAGCGATTGAGTTTTTGCGCCGTCACATGTCCTGCGATTGGGGGGAGCTATCCGACGACGACGTTCGCGAGAACGAGCTTTCACTTCAGCAGGGTTTCCGACTGTTGAGCAACTACCAAACCGGAAAGGGCCAACAGCTTTGGATCATCACCGAAGCAGACCGGAGCGCAACTACGGTCTTGCTTCCGTCCGAGTACTAAACGCGACAGACCGAAAGAAACGAGCGGCGCGAGTGCTGTTACCACCCGCGCCGCTTACACCGTGACTTTGCCCAACTTCAAGGAGAAAGCCAGATGCCAGATCAGAGTATAGGTGTTTGCGCGGCCAGGACAAACGCGCTCGTTTGCAATATCCACGAATTAGTCACCGAGTTAGAGGAACGGATCGAGGACGGAGAGCCGTTCGACAACCCCAAGCTAACCAGAACCGCAGAGCGAGTATTCGGAGGCAGTAGAGCGCAAGGCAGATACACGCCGCGCGACGCTTACGACGCCGTAGAAATCGCCGTCAATAACTATCTATTAGAGAGACACGCTGCAGAGCTAATGCAGATGGACGTGACCGAAGCGCTCGCTTCCGTTTTGCGTCCTTTGATGCAGCGACTACCGCGACAAACGGATCGCACGTTAGAGCAAACCGAGCTACAGCAATTCTCGACACCGCCAACGCTCGCTTATGTCGCGGCGCGATTACTTAATCCAAAACCCGAGGACATTGTCTTAGAGCCATCGGCCGGAACCGGAAGCCTCGCGATCTGGCCCCGTGCTGTAGGCGCGAAGGTTATCTGCAATGAGACGAGCTTGCGGCGCAATTCATTGCTTCGTTGCGTCCTAAACTTCGACGCGCTTCCGCTTGATGCCGAGTTCATCGACGACCTGTTACCAGCCGAGATTCAACCAACCGCCATCTTAATGAATCCGCCGTTTAGCTCTACGAGCGGCAGAGTTAAGAGCACAAATCCAATTTACGGAGCGCGGCACGTCGCAAGCGCACTAAGGCGATTGAAAGAAGGAGGACGCCTGGTTGCGATTGTCAGCGAAGCGATGAGCTTTCACCATCCGAGCTTTAGCGAATGGTGGCAACGCATCGCTTGCCTCTGCAATATCCGCGCAAACCTCACCCTCGATGGAAAAGAGTATGCGAAATACGGAACCGCGCCGGACGTGCAAATTCTCGTCATTGATAAGACGGGAGCGACACCCGGACCGAACTGGCAAGAGCAGCTAAAGCAGATCAGTTGGGGAAGCGCCGCCACGCTTGAGGAAGCCTGGGAAACGCTCAAACACTTAGTTGAACCGTCACCCAACCAGCCAGACGACGATCCAGACAACGAGGAACCGAGCGGCAATCTATTTGTTCCCTATGTACCAGCCAAACTAACAGGCGGCAAGCCGCATCCGGCCGTAATCGTTGAATCGGCATCGATGGCCGCAGTCACACCGCCAGACATTACCTACAAGCCGCACCTCGCGCCGGGGATTGTCAGCGATGGATTGCTATCAGACATTCAGCTTGAGCGCGTTATCTACGCCGGACAAAGACACGAGCAAAGGCTAACGGACGGATCACGCGCAGGTTTCTTTGTCGGCGATGGCACCGGAGTAGGGAAAGGCCGCGTACTAGCCGGCATCATCGCCGATAACTGGAATCAGAACCGCCAACGGGCGATCTGGCTTTCCGTCAACAATGACTTACTTGAATCAGCCCGCCGCGATCTGACTGACTTGGGACTCGCGAGCATTCCGCTTTCGCGAATCAACGACTATCCGCCAGCCGGAGAAATCACTTTACCTCGCGGAGTAATCTTTAGCTCTTATTCATCCCTGATCGCCGCAGCGAAAACGGGAGAGAAGCGACTAGATCAAATACAACGCTGGCTTGGGAGTGACGGCGTAGTCATCTTTGATGAAGCACACAAAGCCAAGAACGCACTAGCAGGAGGACGCGGAGAACCAACACTTACCGGACAAGCAGTCATTGACCTACAAGACCCGGAGCGAAACGCAGACTATCGCGTAGTCTATTCATCGGCGACGGGAGCCACCGACGTTCGCAACATGGCATACATGACGAGGCTTGGACTTTGGGGCATTGGCACGGCATTCCCCGGCGGCTTTCAAGAGTTCATGCAGGAGATTGAATCCGGCGGAGTCGGAGCTATGGAAATGGTCAGCCGCGATATGAAAGCACTTGGCATGTATCTGTCAGGCTCAATCTCCTTTGGCGTATGTCCAAACAGCGGCAAGGCTGTTGAGTATCGAGAGCGAATACATGCTCTCACGCCACAGCAGCGCGGAATGTACAACCGCGCCGCCGATGCTTGGCAGTTTGTCTTACGTAACATTGACGCGGCCTTAGAAGTCACCAACGGCGGGCCCCGCGCTCGCGCCGTCGCCCTCAATAAGTTTTGGGGAGACCATCAGCGGTTCTTTCGCCAAGTAATCTGCGCTTTCAAAGTGCCGAGTGTGATAGCGGAAACCGAAGCCGCATTGAGTGAAGGCAAGTCAGTTGTGATCTCCCTTGTAGGCACTGGCGAGGCGCGAACGAAAGAACAAGTCGCGAGGGCGACCGCGAACGGCGGAATGCTTGAGGACTTGGACTTCTCTCCGCGCGAAGTAATCGCCGCTATGGTCGATCGCGGATTCCCAACTACCCTTTATCAAGACGTTACTGACCCAGGCACAGGCAAGACGATCCAAGTTCCAGTGAGAGACGGAAAAGGTAATCCCGTACAAAGCAAAGAAGCCTTGCGCATGAAGCAGGAAGTAATCGATGGCCTCTCAGCTTTGGAGTTGCCAGAGAATCCGCTTGACCAACTTGTCAATCACTTTGGAGAGCGCAACGTCGCCGAACTTACCGGACGAACACGCCGCCTTATTCGCGACTCGCGCGGACGAGTTGAGTACAAGAAGCGAGCGCCGCAAGGTGTTGCAATGCACCGAACCAACGTTCACGAAATGGAACAGTTTCAAATGGGCAAGAAGCACGTTGCGATTATTAGCGATGCCGCCTCTATGGGAATCTCGCTTCATGCTTCCAATCGCGCGGAGAACAGACAGCGACGCGTTCACGTCACCCTTGAGCTTGGTTGGAGTGCAGATAAGCAAATGCAGACCTTTGGCCGAACGCACCGCAGCGATCAAGCGATGCCGCCTGAGTACGTCCTACTCTCAACCGAGTTAGGCGGCGAGAAGCGCTTTAGCTCCACCATCGCACGAAGGCTTGGCAGTCTAGGCGCTTTGACCAAAGGCGACCGGCGCAGCGCCGACAGCGGCGACCTCGCCAAGTACAACTTTGAAACCCAAGAAGGACGAGCGGCTTTGTGTCTCATGCTTCGCCGCATTGTTGAAAGCGGCAATGTGCCAGGACTCGCAAACCCACGTCAGACTTTGCGCGATATTGGCTTGCTGGTTCGTAACCGCGACGGTTGCGAAGAAGTACGCAAAGAAGATCTCTTTAACGTGCCGCGATTCCTTAACCGCGTCTTAGCTCTGGACGTGGATCACCAAAACGCCTTGTTCGATCATTTTGTTGACTTGTTCGATCAGACGGTGAGGTATGCGAAAGCCAACGGCACGTTTGACGAAGGCGTAACCGATATCAAAGCGCTGGCAATTCGCATCGCTAAACCTCCGCGCGTAGTCCATACAGACGAAATCACCAACGCCCAAACCACGCACTACACGTTAGAGATTGACGTGCCGTCGAATGCCGTCAGCTTTGACGAGGCCGAGCGAGTGAGGAAACGAAGAACGGGAGCATTCTTTCGCCATCGGAAGAACGGGCACTTTATCTTGGCCGTCGAGTCAGGACTTCACACCAATGCCGAGACTGGAAACAGCTATCGCACGTTCGCAGTCTGGAAACCGGAAGCGCCGCGAAGTAGCTACATTCACGACGACCAGTTAAAGGAGAAATACCGGGCCGTAATCCCATCGAAAGCCCGTGACTGGTGGATCAAGAAACACGCCGCCGTGCCGCCGATTGAAACCTTAGAAACCCATATCATCGGCGGAGCGATTATTCCGCTTTGGCAAAGATTCAAGACTCACGAGGAAGCGCGGCTTAGAGTCGTACGAGTGACCACTGACGAGGGAGAACGAATTGTAGGCATTCGCGTCCCGACCGAACAGGTTGGCCCTATTGTCGCGGCGCTTGGCGCGGCGCGTGACCTTCGAGAGCCGGAAGAAATCTTTAACGGCATCCTGGACGAAGGAGAAGAAGTCATACTCGTTTCCGGTTTGAAGCTTTGCAGAAAGGTGATTCACGGAGAACCCGTCATAGAGCTAATCGGAGTCGATCCATATAAGTTTGCCGAGGTTCGAAGCCTTGGGCTAATCAATGAGCAGATCGACTGGAAACAGCGATTCTTTGTTCCGACCGACGAGGAAATAGGCATTGCTGTCTTGTCTGAATTGCTTGCTCGCTATCCGATCATGGCGAGCGACGTTCTAAGCGACGATGAGCCACAGATCGCGGAGATCGAACCGCATGACTTGGCGTCGTCGAACATCGCTGACCTGGACGAGTGGTTTGTTCCCGTCGCGGATTCCGAGCAGTCGATGGACCCGCCGCCGTTACCCACTGAGCAAGCGCAAGAGGTTGAAACCGCAGAGGCGGGCTGGACGCTTCCGGCTTTCTATTTTGCCCGACCTCCGCAACCGGTGCGAGACGTTGAGGAAATACAACTAGCTTTGGACTTCGGGTGAGATATGTCTGCGATTCTTAAGACCAAGCCTTTGCACGGTTTTTCCGCTGGCCGCGAAGTATCCGCTAGTGCGGGATCGGTCGGCGACGTGTCGTCACTCATCGCTGAGTCCCTGCCGGTTGCGCTTGTGGGCGACCGTCTATTGGCTTTCCAAGCGTTGCAATTGCTCATGCGCCTAGATCGAGAGCTGTTGGAGGCTCGCGCCCAATGGAATCAGGACTGGTTCCGCCGGCTAATGCGAATTCGACCCAGGGCGGTCCGCCGTCTGACGAGGCGCTGGGAGAGGCTTACTCCTACACCCTCTATCCGACTGGGAACGCTCAGAAGGCGTTATCACGCCAATTTAGCGCGTTACCTCTACGACACTCGACCATAGTCAATGCGCTCTGTTTTTGCCCTGTATCCCACGCGGAGTGCGTACAATCGTTTCCTTGTGCTTACCCTTTCAACCGGACAAAAAGCGGAGTGCGGTTCGTCGGCCCTATTGACTGCGAGGGTGGGTCTCCGTAATTAGGATTTAAGGAAAATGAAGACCAAAACCTCGGTAGGGTTAGGTTCGGGTTTCGCGCGCTCACGCGCACCCTCGTGGTTTTTAAGATTGCCTTTCTCATCCTTCGTTGGCCGTCGTTTTACGCCGTGTGCTTCCATCGATCAACTGGAGTCGTTTTCAGCCTGCCGGTCGGTTACTGGTGATCTGAAAAAAGATTCGTTGACTGCTGGCTGGGCTGGAAGTTTGACCTCCGTTTGTCGTCTTAGGTGGTGGGCGAAAAAGCAATAAAGCAGGGCAATAAAGTGGGCAGACAAGATAGAGCTTAATAATCGCTCTTGGTTTAGCCGTAAGACCTTTGTTATCAACAACTCTAGACTCAAGAATCTTTATAAAGAAACTTGAGTAACTCAAGAACCGATCAAACCGCCTTTAGGTCAACGACTTACGGCTCAAGTTTTCGCTGATTTTGAACCTCATGGAAATCGCCAAATAAAGTTTCAGGGGAGGCTTGAAAATGGGAGCACGAAACAAAAGAACCCTATTGAAGAAGATCACTTCTCTCAACCTCTATATAGATCAAGCTGTGCAAATCAAGGCACTGATGGAGGCAACGCGCTCTGAAAAGGAAGCGCCGTTACTCCGGCAGTTAATAGACGAAGCTCTTGCGGCTCGGCGTAGGAAATCCGTTCAGCCAGCGGAACCCGAGCCGCCTCCGCCAACGCAGGATCTTTCTGAGACGCTTCAGACCCTCCAGACGCTTATGTTGAGGATGATCGGACAGGGAGAGCGGACTTTCCAGATGCAGAGTGTGAGCTTGGAGCTTCTCCAAGAGGCCGTAGTAGAAGGCCGTAGCGGAAAAATGAATGTCTGGGAATTCTTGGTGGCGCCGGCTCTCAGCGCCAAGGGCAAGAGCACTGGCGAGATCGCCGAACTCTTCGACGGACAAAACGAAGACGCCAAAGACTACGCTTATGGTTTGGCAGACGAAATCAAAAAGGAACTTGATTCAGATTTGGATTCGGGTAGCGCCACGAGTGATGAAGAGGATCGCCAGGGCAGTTTCGTTTATGACCACCCATCTGATACCTCGGGAAACGGCGGACCAACAGCATAAATTAATGTTCAGCTAATAGATGTAGTTGTGTTTTACAACAGGTAGCTAATTAAAGGTCTCATAAAGGTCTTTACCTCAAGCACTCCCTGCGAGAATTCTCCAAAAATCCCGGTTTTTGGTGTTCTAGAGTTGAAGGACGCGAACCCTCAACAATGGCACGCCGCTTGAAATCACACCACAACTAAATACAGACATGCACGCGTCCATCAGTACCACTTGGTAGAGCGTCCTCTGTCATGTCTGTGAGCAAGTTTGAGAATTCGAGAAAGATTGAGAAGTCATTATGCAGACTGAAACCATTCGCAAAGGTGAGAACACATACCTAACGGTGACTCAGTTAGCTGAACGATTACAGATAAGCGAGAGCACCATATACGGTTGGGTTGATCGCGATTCGATTCCATTTCTCATGGCGGGAGATCTACTTCGGTTCGATCCAAATGCAATCGACAAGTGGATGCTAGCCGGGGCTGATCGCAAGCGTGAAAAGAAACGTGCCCTCCATGTACGTATGGTAAAGTAGCGTCCGCTCCTTGGCGGCTGCAACCGGAAGGGAGCAAAACTTGAAGGTCTACAATCGAGGAAGTCGTAAGTCACCACACTGGCATTACGACTTCATGGTCAAAGGAAGACGCTACCGGGGTGCGATCCCCGAAGCGAGAACGAAAGAGGAAGCCGAGAACGCTCTAACCAGGATTCGGCGTGATGCCTATGAAAGGAAATACGATCGGATTGCGAAGGGTAACGGGAGCTTTGTGAAGTACGTGAACAACACATACTTGCCTTGGGCCAAAGCCAACAAGAGGTCCTGGAGCGACGATGTGTTACACGCTCGCGTTATAGTTGAATTCTTCGCCGGAAAATCTTTCAATGACATCGACCGAAAAATGGTTGAGAAGTTCAAGGATAAACGTGCAAACACAATCACCATTCGCGGGACTAAGCGCACTCCCGCAACAGTAAACAGGGAATTAGAGGTTCTCTCAAAGATTTTCAGTCTGGCAATGGACGACGAGATCATAGAGAGAAACCCTTGTCGGAAGGTAAAGAAACTTCGCATGGACAACCAGAGAACTCGTCATCTAAGCCCAGCGGAAGAGGACCGGTTAATGGCTGCGCTTTCGGGAAGACGATCTCACCTGAAGCCCCTGGTTACTGTAGCGATTTACACGGGAATGCGTCGTGGTGAACTGCTGAAGTTACGCCGAGGCCACGTCGACTTCGGACTTAACGTCATCAACGTGAAGCAGACAAAGACAGGGAAGGATCGCACAGTGCCAATGGATGTGGCTGTTAGGGAAACGTTCGTTAGCTTGTGTGAAGGATTGAGTGACGATGACTTCGTGTTTATGAACTCGCAGACTGGAGTACAGTTGACCGATGTTAAGCACGGCTTCAAGTCTGCTTGCCGCGATGCGGGAGTACTCGATCTAACCTTTCATGACTTGCGTCACACGTTTGGGACGCGTCTTGCCGATTCAGGTGTGGACATCGTGAAGATCGCCGAATTGATGGGACATCAATCGATCCTAACAACTCGGCGGTACACACACGCAACTGATGAAGGCAAGCGCGCTGCTATAGCGCAGTTGGCAAACTATCGCGCGGAGAATTGCCACAAATTTGCCACAAACGAAATGCGGCTGGTTTCGCAACCAACCGCATCACGTGCTTTTGCTTAGAAAAAGTGGTGAGCCGAGCAGGACTCGAACCTGCGACCCACTGGTTAAAAGCCAGTTGCTCTACCGACTGAGCTATCGGCCCACATCAAACGGATGAATGGCATTCTACCGAACGGAAAGTCCAATGTCCAAAGTGCAATGTCCAACGTGCGCGTCCCTCTTGCCACGATGAGATGAAGTCAGTACCACCTTGCGGCAGAAGCTGTGAAAAAAGAAATGCCACAAGGGCACAGCTGATGGATTTGTTCATATCCGGCTAGCTTCGCCAATTCGCAGGTTGGGAAGGGGGCATCGCTAGTTCGAAGTCTCGGTAAGTTCAACGCGCCCCCGCTCAAGTTTCAAAGGCTTCATCATCGAATCAAGCGTCAATGCAGGTAACGCCAGCCGCTGACTTATAGGGAGAGGACTGGCATTCAAGGTTGAGCGGGGGCGACTTGAACTTACCGAACCTTCAAACCGACGACTGCCCCCTTCCCAACCTGCGAATTTCTGTCACTTGAGTGCTATCTGTGAGCGATTTCTATTTCTTCACAGCTTCTACCGCATGGCGGTACTGACCTCATCTCAACGTGGCAAGAGAGACTGCGGACGTTGGACGTTGGACATTGGACTTTGGACTAATTGTCCAGCCAGCCGCCGAGGGCGGAGTCGTGGACGATGATCGTTTGCGAGCGCTCCGGACCGGTGGAAACTAAACCGATTTCCACACCAATCTGCTTGGAGAGAAATTCGACATAGCGGCGGGCATTGGCGGGGAGGTAACTCAGCTCCGTGGTACCCACTGTTGAAGTCTTCCAGCCCGGCAATGTTGCATAGATTGGCTCGATTCGACGCAGGTCCTGAGCGACGGCCGGGAGTGAATCGCAGACTCGACCGTCCAGCTTGTAACCAGTGCAGACCTTTATCTCATCAAGAGCGTCGAGCACGTCGAGCTTGGTGAGCGCCACCGAGGTGAAGCCATTGATCTCCGCGGCATAACGCGTGGCAAATGCGTCAAACCAGCCACAGCGACGCGGTCGACCGGTTGAGGCGCCATATTCGCGGCCACGCTCGCGAATGAGTTGGCCCAGTTCAGCTTCGCCCTCGAGCATCTCGGTTGGGAACGGGCCCTCACCTACGCGCGTCGTATAAGTGCGCACAATCCCGAGGACGCCGGTGAGCCGATTCGGCGCGAGACCGGTGCCACAAATCGCGCCCCCGACCGTTGTGCTCGAGGAAGTAACGAAAGGGTAGGTCCCATGATCTACGTCCAGCAGAGTAGCCTGCGCACCTTCGAGAAGTATCGAGCGCCCCTCAACGGCTGCCACGTTCAGATAGTGCGTGGTATCGCCGATGAAGTTGTCGAGTCGTTCGGTGAGTCGCAACATTTCGTTGAAGATCTCATCGACATCGAGTTTCTCACCACCGTAGGCCTGGATGATCCGATTCGCATCTTCAAGATTTCTCTCGATGCGCGAGCGCAAGACATCGGGAACCAGGGCGTCGGCCGTGCGTATGCCCCGTCGACCGGCCTTGTCCTCATAAGCCGGGCCAATACCTCGCAGCGTGGTGCCAACTTTCTCATTGCCGAGCCGCTCCTCGCTCGTGTGGTCCAAAGCCCGGTGGTATGGGAGTATCAGGTGCGCACGTGAGCTGATCTTGACCCGATCGGGCGAGACCTCAATGCCCTGAGCTATCAATCGATCGGCCTCCTCAAAAAAAGCTTTCGGGTCGATCACCATGCCATTGCCGAGTACGCAGATTTTGCCTGGATGAACGATCCCGGAAGGAAGCAAATGCAGCACGAACGAACGATCTCCGACCTGCACGGAGTGGCCGGCATTGTGTCCGCCCTGATAACGGACCACGATATCGAACCTCTCGGCCAACAGATCGACGATCTTGCCTTTGCCCTCGTCACCCCACTGGGCCCCTATGACGACGATGATTTTTGACATGAATCGGGTGTCGGGTATCAGGTGTCGGGTGTCCGCCAAATCTTTATCTGGCACCTGACACCCGGCACCCGGCACCGGTTCTCAGCTAGCTTTCCCTAACCGGATCGGTTTCTCAATGAAGTAATAACTGCAGGTTCCCCGCACTTCCTCGAGGTCCCGTCTTTCAAGGGGAAACAGCCGGCACGAGTTTGGTCTGTTCTCGTAGATCCCGCAGAGCGTGGAGCCATCTGATTGCTTCTTTAGAAATGAACATTTGAAGAGCAGCTCGCAACAAGCCCCACATCGATTGCATTCGCTACGACGCAGCGCGAGGGCGGCAACCATCTCGTGCTTGCGAAAGTTAGTATTGATTAGGCGTTGAATTTTCCCCTGGGCTTGCCGCGCACGCAGTTTCGCATCCTTCACCTGGCGTGAGCGCAACCTTTCTGCCAGTCGCTCTTCAAATGAGAGTTGTCTCGACATTGCAGTCACAGGCAGGGTTCTCATTTGAAACCTTTACTCACTGAACAGCGACAAATGTGATTGCAAGGACCTATCGTGGGATAGCAATGACAGGCGTCAAGGTCTTTAAAACGCTAACGGCGCGCAGCTCCGCGAACGGTAACTCCGCGCCGCAACCTGGAAAATCATACCGTAGCTGTGCCGGTGACGTGTTTGTCAATCATGCGGGAAATGGCTTCTTTGGAAGTGGCTCCTACCACGCGTTCCTCTTCCTTGCCCCCCTTGAAAAGAATAAGTGTGGGGATACCTTTAATTCCATAGCGTTGTGATGTGGACGGGTTATCGTCGACATTGAGTTTTAACACCACTGCGGTGCTCGCATATTTCTCCGCCACGGCGTCCACCGTGGGAGCCAGCATCCGGCAAGGCGCACACCAGGCGGCCCAGAAATCTACGAGGACAGGTTTGTCTGATTGCAGAACGTCTTTTTCAAAACTGCTGTCACTAACTTCGTTTACATGTTCGCTCATTAAAATCTCCTTGTTTCGTACACATTCCTATTGTACCAGCCTTGCGGTTAAAGTCGGGCCTCTCGCCGCTGGTGTCCTAATCTATTTCTTTAAACTGCCGTTAGGTAGGCCGACAGAAACGATCCACTAAATAACACGAACTGTCACTAATGAATTTTCGTGTTCGTTCGTGTGGTTTCGTGGATCGAGTCTTTCCACCAAGCCAATTCTCAAATTAAGACGCAACTTTCTCGGGTGGCTAAAACCTCGAGATCTCCTGGTAAATCTCCGAATACCTCTTGGCCGCGGCGGACCATGAATTGTCCATGGTCATACCATTTCGCTGAATCTGCCCCCATGCTTCGGGCTTAGCATAAAAGTAAAGGGCTTCGCGTATTTTATCAAGCAGAGCGGAGGCAGTGTAGGGGTGAAACTTAAACCCATTGCCCGAGCCGCGCTGCGGATCGAAGTTTTCTACCGTGTCGTCAAGGCCGCCCGTAGCCCGAACAATAGGCACTGTGCCGTAGCGCATGCTGTACATCTGGTTCAGGCCGCAGGGCTCATAGAGCGAGGGCATCAAAAACATGTCTGCGCCGGCTTCAATCTGGTGTGCGAGGGGCTCCCCTGCGTAGCCCTTGTAGATACCAACCCGCTGGGGCGCGCTGTCGTGCCAGCGCTGCAGGAAGTCCTCATACTCCCTAGCACCAGCGCCCAGAGCAATGAAGAAAGCGCCCGTCTCGAGAATTGCCCCCGCTGCTTGTCGGATCAAGTCGTATCCCTTCTGGGAAACCAGCCGGGAGATGATGGCGATGATCGGTCGTTCCGGCTCCTGCGGCAGTCCGAAGCGAAGCAGGAGATCGAGTTTACATTCCCGCTTGCCGGCGATATCTTCGGCGGAAAAGTTCGCCGCAATATGAGGATCTGTCTCGGGATTCCAAATATCGTAATCGACACCGTTGGTTACGCCGACAAAGCGGTCACGACGTGCTCTGAGCAGCCAGTCAAGCCCATATCCCTGCTCGGGGGTTCGCACTTCCTCGGCGTAACGGGGGCTTACCGTTGAGAGAGCATCCGCGGCGATTAAACCTGCCTTCAAGGCTGAGGCGGCACCCTTGAACATGAAATCGTTGCGGTCCGGCTGGTCTCCAAAACCCAGCCACCAGAGGTCCTGCGGATCGAAGGCGCCCTGGTAAGCCATGTTGTGTATTGAAAAGAGAGTGCGTGTTGGTTTGTAAAAAGCATCGGAACGACGGCGAGCGCGTAGTTCGATTATGGCAAAACCGCAGGGCCAGTCGTTGCCATGAATGATGTCCGGCTGCCAGTCGAGATGTTTACAGAGGGCAAGTGCTGCGCGCGAGAGGAACGCGAACCGTTCGTGATCGTCGCCATAGGCGTAGATGGAAGGCCGCGAAAAATACTCGGGCGCTTCGACCAGGTAGGCCGGAGCCCCGGCCGCATCGCTTTGCCAGACTCGCGTGGGCCGAACCCCGCCGCGCCATTCCACCGGAACGTTTTCAATAAACGTGTCAGTTAGCAAGTCCCGATCGATCTGGTCGTAAAGAGGAAGGATAACGATGGCGTCCGTATCATGTTTCAGCAGGGCTTTGGGAAGCGCCCCTGCGACGTCGGCGAGTCCTCCGGTTTTCGCGAAGGGCACTACTTCAGAGGAGAGCAACGCTACGCGCAT